>JBKJNW010000028.1:0-6342 GCA_046593335.1 Chthoniobacterales bacterium
GCCCAAAAAGGCGCCATCGCCGCGCTCAAGGGCGACCAGCAGCCGCTCTCCGACATGCACGACGAGTTCGATATGCGGCGCAATTACATGTATGACCGCATCTCGAAGATCGCGAACATCACCGCGGTCAAACCGCAGGGCGCGTTCTACATTTTGGTCAACATCAGCCAGCTCGGCCTCACCTCGCAGAATTTCGCCGATCGGCTTCTCAGTAAAGCGAACGTCGCGGTCGTGCCGGGCGCCGCCTTCGGCGACGATCGCACCATCCGCCTGAGCTACGCCACGAGCATCGACGTGATCAAGAAGGGCCTGGATCGGTTCCAGGATTTCTGCCGCACGCTGTAACGAATTGCTGATTGGCGATTGCTGATTGCTGATTTGCGGCCGCACTGAGACGCGACCGCCACTCTTCTAATCAGCATTCAGAAATCATAAATCAGCAATGCCCTGCGGCTCGCTCGCTCTCATCCTCCACGCCCATCTGCCTTTCGTCAGGCACCCGGAACACGACGATTTCCTCGAGGAAGACTGGCTCTTCGAAGCGATCAGCGAAACTTACCTCCCGCTCCTGCGCATGATGCGGCGGCTGGTCGACGATGGCGTCGATTTCCGACTCACGCTCTCGCTCACCCCCACGCTCTGCGCCATGCTGCGCGACGAGCTTCTACAGGAACGCTACTTGCGCCACCTCGAGCGGCTGCTCGGTTTCGCGGCACAGGAGATTGAGCGCAACCGAAACGATCCGCCGCTCGCCGCATTGTCGCGCTTCTACGCCCAGTTCTTTGCTGAAGCTCAGGAATTTTTCGACGGCACGCTCCAGCGCGACGTCGTTAGGGCGTTTCGTGAATTGCAGGAGGCCGGTGTGCTCGAAATCATCGCCAGCGCCGCGACCCACGGTTTCCTTCCGCTTTTCCAGAATTTCCCGGAAGCGCAACGCGCGCAGATCCGGATCGGGTGCGACAGCTACCGCGAGATGTTTGGCCGCGACCCACGCGGGTTCTGGCTTCCGGAGTGCGGCTACTGCGACGGCCTCGATCTTCTGCTCCAGGAAGAAAACGTGCGCTGGTCGGTCCTCGACACTCACGGCCTCATGTTTGCTCAGCCGCGACCGTTGCGCGCGATCTACGCGCCCTGTTACACTCCGGCCGGTCCGGCGGTTTTCGCGCGCGACCGGGAATCGAATCGCGAGGTCTGGAGCGCGGAAGGCGGCTACCCGGGCGACCCGGTCTATCGCGATTTCTATCGCGACGCCGGCTTCGATCGCGCGGAGGAAGAGCTGCGGCCGTTTTTCCACCCGCCAGGAGTGCGGAAATTTAGCGGGTTCAAATACCATCGTGTCACCGGCCGGACCGACGCGAAGGAGCTTTACGATCCCGCCTGGGCGCAGGCTGCGGCGGACGAGCACGCCGACGATTTTTTTGCGAAACGCCAGGCCCGCTGCCGCGAACTGCGCGCGCTTAACCTGGAGCCGCTGATCGTTAGTCCATTCGACGCCGAGCTTTTCGGCCATTGGTGGTTTGAAGGCCCGCGTTTCCTCGAGAGTTTCTTGCGGCGCGCGGCGCGGGAGCGGGAGGATTTCGTTCTCACCACCCCGAGCGAATATCTCGCCGCCCGGCCCTCGCAGCAGGTCGTTAGGCCAAATCCTTCAAGCTGGGGCGCGAACGGTTTCAACGGCGTCTGGCTGGATGAACAGGCGGCCTGGATTTATCCGCCACTCCATGCCGCCACCCGCCGCATGACCGCGCTCGCGCGCCATCACCGCGCTACGAGCGATCCCGCCATCGAACGCGCCTTGCGCCAGGCCGCGCGCGAACTGCTTCTCGCGCAATCGAGCGACTGGGCTTTCCTCATCAAAACCAAAAGCGCGCCGGATTACGCGAAGCAGCGGACCGAGAATCATCTCGCTCATTTCCGGAGCTTGGCTGACGCTCTTGAGGCCGGCCGGATCGAGCTCGATTTTCTTGGCGAATGCGAAGAGCGCGCTAACCTTTTCCCCGATTTGAACTGGCGATATTACCTCTAGCCGATCTCACATGCGTCTCGCCCTTTTGTTCTTTTCCATCCTCGCCTTCGTATCGGTGCAGGCGCAGGAATCTCCTACCCCGACACCCTCGCCCACGCCGTCTCCCACTCCGATGGCATCGCCGTCACGGAGCGTCGCGCTCCGCTTCGCTCTGCCACCGCTCGAGGGAACGATCAGCCTCGGCATTTACGATCAAAGCGGCAAGCTGGTCCGGGTTTTACACCGCGAAGACGCGGTTTCGGACTTCACCGCTGGGCACGACGCGCTCGAGACGAGCTGGGATGGAACGAACGATGAGGGGGATGCTTTGCCTAACGGCAAGTACAGCGCGCGCGGCTTCGTCGTCGGCGATCTCAAAGTGGAGGGGATCAATTATTTCTTCAACGACTGGGTCACGGACGAGAATTCTCCGCATGTCCTCGATCCCTGGCAGCTGTGGATGGACGCCGGCCAGTTGCAGATCAACGCCCATCTGGCGGGTGGAAAGAGAGCGACCTTCGTCTGCGATCAAAACACCGGAGCCATTCACGAAATCCCGGCGCGATCGGGAATCCATAGCGATCAGTTTTACGCCTCCGCCAATCTCATTTCGCCGGAGGACTGCGCGTTCGGCAAAGGGGACACGATATGGGCCATCGATGCGCTCGACGGAAGCGGCCCGCGCGAGGTCAAGCAGTTCTCAAAGGAGAGAGAGCTGCTCCGCCGGCTGTCCTACGACGCCGCCGATCCGCAACCCAGCGCGATCGAAGCCTCGACGACGGAAGATAAAATCTTTCTCATCGAGCGGAATGATCGCCTGCAACGGCTGCGGGCCCTGACCCTGGTCCGGACCACGACCGAGAACGGCGACGAATCGGTTTCGGACTGGAAAACTTTGTTCGAGAAGAAAATCGTTACACACATGAATTTTTCCCTCGAGAACGGCCAACCGGTCGCTACTTCTGTCGCCCCGCAAACTGGCCCGGAGGAGATTGCGCAAAAGTTGCAGGCAGATCCTTTGCAACATGACCGCCCGGGGAAGGTCAAACTCGCGGTTGGGACAGATGAAGATGGCAGCTTTCTCAAAACGGCCGATGGATTGCCTCTTCGGACAATCAGCGATACGCCGAATTTGACTCGCGTCCTCCTGGCCCGGCCTAACGACAACGCGCTCGACGTTTTTCAGGATGACGGCGCGGTCGTGGAACAGTTCCGGGTTTCAAAGCTGGCGGAAATGATTGCTTTCGGTTGCGGCGATTTCGAGTTGAAATAGGACGATGACCCGCGACATCGTTTACTTCGATCTCGAAACCCAGCGCACCGCCAACGACGCCGGCGGCTGGGACCGCAAAGGCAACATGCAGATGTCGATCGGCGTCATCTATTCGACCCGGACGGAGCGCTACGAAATTTTCCACGAGCCGCGCGTGCATGATCTGATCGAACGCCTGCGGCAGGCCGATCTCGTTGTCGGCTTCAACGTCATCAATTTCGATTATCACGTCCTGATGGGTTACACCGTGCTCGACCTCGCGCACGAGCTGCCGACGGCCGACCTGATGGTCGACATGGAGGCGAAGCTCGGCCACCGCCTCGGCCTCGACGCGATTGCGCAGGCAACGTTAGGCGTGCGCAAGACCGCGGCCAGTCTCGACGCCATCCGCTGGTGGCGGGAGGGGCGCATTCTCGAGATCGCAGAGTATTGCTGCTTCGACGTGAAGGTAACGCGGCTGGTGCACGAGCACGGCTGCCGGCACAAGGAGCTCTTTTTCCACGATCGCTTCGCCCGCAAACAGCGGGTCGAGGTCGAGTGGGCGCACCTGTAGCGGCGCTCTGTGAGCGCCGAATCTTTTGGCCGGCGCAATCGCTCTTGGCGGTCACAGACCGCCGCTACAGGGCCGCTCGCCTAACGAATTTCTACCTCGATCGGGAGGCAGTGATTGATCTCGTAGGAGCCGCGATCGGGGTCGCGCTCCATCGGCTGGGTGCGCCCGCGGGAGTCGGTCGCGCGCGCCAGCAGAATGCAGCGGCCGGGCGTCGCAGGAGTCTTCCAATTCCACTCCCAGAGTTGCCAGCAATTTGGCGCCGTCTCCTCGCCTAACGACGCCTCCCCCCAGGTCGCTCCGCCATCGACACTCATTTCGACCTTGGTGATTCTCGCGTCGGACGTCCAGGCAGCGCCCCGGACCTTAAATTCCGTGCCGGCCGGGATGACCTCGTTGATTCCCGGTCGCGCAATGGAGGCTTTGACCTGCATCTCCGTGATCGGGACCAGCCCCACGCCGACGTCGTCGCGCTGCCAAAACGCGTAATCGACCGTCTGGTAATAGCCGTTATACGACTGCTCGGTGACGACGATGCGCTGAAGCCATTTGACGGCCGCCATTCCAAACCAACCCGGCACAATCGCGCGCAACGGAAAACCATGAGAGGGAGCGAGCGGCTCCCCATTCATCTCAAGCGCGAGAAGAACACCCTCCAACGCCTTGCTCAGTGGAACGCTCCGGGCGTAGTGAATTTTACCGGCCGGTTTCGGCGCCTCGCTGATCGTGCCGCAGTCCGCTCCTTCCAGAATCACTTCCAGCGCCCCGGCCTTGACGCCCGCGCGGCGCAGGACTTCGCCTAACGACACCCCAGTCCATTGCGCATTTCCGACCGCGCCCAATTCCCATTGCGTGCCTTTCACTTTCGGGACGAGGAAAACGCGGCCGTTACCCGCACACTCCAGCGTGGCCGGGATGGTAGTACTGGGCAGTCCGCAGAGGTCGTCGTAGCTTAGCTCTAGGGGAGACTCGACCGCTCCTTCGATGCGCAAACGCCAGGTGGAGCGATCGATTTGCGGGACGGGAAAGTGCGAGCGGATGTAAAACCGATCGTTAGGGGTAATGAAATCATCGAGTGTGCCAAACGGCATTTCGAGATTGGCCGGTTCTTTTTCGCGAATGATCATGTCGCACTAAATCTAGCCTGCGCAGTTCTCCGAAACCCAGCGCAAATATTCCGGCAGTCCCTGCTCGACCCGGAAGGCGATAATTTCCGGGACTTCGTAGGGATGCAGTTGGCGCAGGGTCGTCTCCAGCGCTTCGTAACGATCGGGCGTCGTCTTGAAAAGGACGATCGTCTCGCTCGCGCTCTCGACCTTTTGCTCCCACCAATAGATCGACTCCACCGCAGGTAAAAGATTGGCGCAGGCTGCGCATTTATCCTCGACCAGCTGGCGGCCGATGCGTCGCGCGGTGGCGACGTCCGGGAAGGTGCTGAGGACGAGAAGAACTTCGTCCGCCATGACTCGTTAGGCAGCGGCGACCGCGGCCTGCCGGCAGATCCAGCCGCCCGCGATTACGACGTCGCCGTCGTAACAAACCGCCGCCTGCCCGGGCGTAACCGCCTTTTGCGGCTCGTCGAGGCGGACCAATGCGCGATCGTTTTCCAACGGAATGAGCGTGGCCGCTGCGCCAGGATGGCTGTAGCGAATCTTCACCGTCACCGCGAGCGGCTCTTCCGAATGCGACCGACTGCTCCAGTTGATCCGGTCGATTTCAAATTCCTCGACCAGCAAATCCTCGGCGTCGCCGACGAAGACGCGATTGGACGCCGGGTCGATATCGACTACGTAACGCGGGCGCGGCGAACCGCCGGGCAGCCCTTTGCGCTGGCCGATGGTAAACATCTCGATCCCCTCGTGCTCGGCGAGGAAATTGCCCGAAAGATCATAGATCCCGCCGCGATGGAATTCCGTCTCGCCGAGATGGCCGCGGAGGAAAGCCTTGTAATCGTTGCCCGGGACAAAACAAATCTCCTGACTGTCGACCTTGTCGGCCACCTTCAAGCCTAACGAGCGCGCGATCTGGCGGATTTCCGGCTTGGCCATGGCGCCGAGCGGGGTCAGCGCATGCCGAAGCTGCGGCTGGCGCAGGCTAAAGAGGAAATACGACTGGTCTTTGCGCGGGTCGGCCCCTTTGCGCAGGACGGCGCGATCGGCATCATGCTCGATGATCGCGTAATGCCCGGTTGCGATGTAGTCGCAGTCCAAGGCGCGGGCCTTTTCCCACAGGCTGCCAAATTTGAGTTTCTCGTTGCACATCACGCACGGATTCGGCGTCCGCCCGGCCTGGTATTCGCTCGAGAAATAATCGATCACGACCCGCTCAAACTGGTCCGCCTCATCCACCACGTAATGCGGAATGCCTAACGAGTGAGCGACGCTGCGCGCGTCCGCGATGGCCTGCGGTCCGCAGCATTTGTCCTCCGCCCGCGAGATACAATCCTGCGGCCAAACCTTCATCGTCACGCCGACAACGTCGTATCCCTGCTCGCGCAGCAGATAGCCGGCGACGCTG
>JBKJNW010000169.1:0-13875 GCA_046593335.1 Chthoniobacterales bacterium
CGCCGGTCACGTGCAGGTGGGCGACCACGCCGTCATCGGGGGACTAACGGCGGTGCACCAATTCTGCCGGATCGGACGTTTCGCGATCACCGGCGGTTGCTCCAAGATCGTGCAGGACGTTCCGCCATACATGATCGCTGATGGGAACCCGGCCGAAGTCCGCGGGATTAACCAGGTTGGGATGGAACGGGCCGGTTATTCGCCGGAGAAGATCAAGTCGATCAAAGAAGCGTTCCGTCTGATTTATCGCGGCAAGTTGAACACGGGACAGGCAGTGGCGGCGCTGCGCGAGAAGCTGGGCGCAAGCGAAGAAGTGCAGGCGATCGTGCGCTTCATCGAGGAAAGCGAGCGCGGGATTATTCGTTAGGCCGCGCGCCCGACGAAGATCGGCTCAGGCCGCCAGGAGCGGCGTGTCCCCGGGAGTGAGGACGCCGTTGAATTTCGGGTAAAGAAACTTGGCGACCGGCGCGTTAGCTTTGGTGAAGGCGGTGGCGCGGTAAAGACCGGCCGCGCGCAATTGACGGAGCGATTCCCCGAGCAGGGCCGTGCCGAGCCCGCGGTTGCGATATTCCATCAGGACACAGGGACCGGGAGAAAGGTGATTTTCCCGCGCCGGATCGGGCACCATGACCGCGGCGCCGATCATGCGCAGGCCGTGGCGCAGGGCGAGGCCGATGCCGTTTTTTTCCGGATCGAGGGCGGACTGGACCCAGCCCTCGAGCATGTCGTTGACCTCGTGCATGGCATGATTCCAGGCAGTGTCGTGGGCGAAGGAACGGCGAATGACAAGACGCAATTCCTTTTCATCCGCGAGCCCGATTGGGGCGAATGAGTAATGCCGCGGCAGAAGCGTGTCTGGTGCCGGAAGTTTGTCCAAATCCCAACTAAAACGAACACATTGAACAAACTTCATCTTAGCGCGGCGAAATTATCTACGCGCGCGTGAGGGACCGCAACTAACGTTTCGAACAATCGCGCGGGGCCGCCCGAGAAAGGGCGAAACTTTCGCTGGCGAGCGACGCTTTTCGACGCCGCCTTCTCAGTTCGCCTGCACGACGCGCAGCGCTTCCTGAAAGGGCTGGTAGAGTTCGTTATGCTGGGCCACGCTCCGGCGCAGGACAGGTTTGAAATTCGGAATATCGGCGACGTTGAGCACCTGATCGACGCTCTGGACAAAGGCGCTCATCGCGTCGTTGGTCGGGCTGCGATGCGTGAGGAGGACGACGAAATGCTCCCGGCGCAAAATACCGGAGCGCAAAATCAGCTCGCAGAGGATGGGATTCTCCAGCGCGCTTGCACCCTTAAAGTTCTCGTAAACCACCACCACGTTGTAGGCGTAGGTCGCGAGCTTGAGCAGCACGTCGTCCTCGAAGAGCCCGAGATGCACCTTGTAATCCAGCTCGACCAGCTGCGGCACGATCAACTTTTGATACTGCGGATGGTCGACGCAAACGAGAGCGGTCTTGTCGTTGATATCGAAGAAGTCGCTATCCGTTTCAGTATTCATTTTTTCTGCCTAACGAAAGGCGTTCGTGGAAAGGTCGAGCCGTAATCCGGTCGCGTTCTGATTTTCGATCCCGCGTTTTTTCTCGATCAAATCGATTCCGCGCGAGATGCGCCCCTTTTTCGAGGCAAAGAGGTTTGCTGTTTCCTGTGTGATCGTGCCGGCCTCGTAGGCCGCCAAGATCGATTGGTCAAAGGTGTTCCAGCCAAAGGGCGAACTCGCCTCGATGATCTCGTAGAAGGTTCGATTCTCCGATTCCCCCAGCGCGATCGTTTCCCGTGTCCGCAGGTTATGCCCCATGATCTCGGTCAGGAGCTGGCGACCGCCGTCCACCCTGGGCGCAAGCCGCTGGCTAACGATGTATCGAAGGCTGTCGGCCAGTCGAAGGCGCAACTGTTGTTCTTCTCCGGTCGAGAAGAGACCGACGATCCGGTTAATCGACTGGCCGGCATCGACCGTGTGCAGGGTGCTCAGGACAAGGTGCCCGGTTTCGGCCGCCATCAGCGCGACCTCCACCGTCGCGCGGTCGCGCATCTCGCCGACCAGGATCACCTTCGGGGCCTGGCGGAGCGCGGCACGAAGGCCATTGGGATAACTGTCGAAGTCCTGCCCGAGCTCGCGCTGATTGAAGGTGGCGCGGGCGGTCGGGTAGATGAATTCGATCGGATCTTCCAGTGTGATCACATGGACCGATTGCGTCGCATTTATCTCAGCAAGGAGCCCGGCCAGCGTGGTCGTCTTGCCGCTCCCCGTGGCACCGGTCACGAGGACAAGACCGGTTTTCTCCATCGCGATCTGTCCAAAGATGGGCGGCAGGCCGAGGGCACTGAGGGTCGGGATCTGCGCCTGCAGCTTCCGCATGACGATGGCAAAGTTTCCCTGCTGACGGAAAATGTTGACCCGGAAACGCGCTTCATCGGCGAGTGAATAGCTGCAGTCGCAGGAGCCATTGCGCAGGTACTCGCGGACCAGGCGGCTATTACTCCGCATGAGAAGGAGGGCGATCTGTTCTGTTTGGTAGGCCGTGAGCTGCTCGATCGGCGGGTCGACATAGACCGGTTTGAGCTCCCCGAAATCCTCCACCTGCAGCGGATGACCGACGGAAAAATTCAGGTCCGAAATGCCTTGATACGTCTTCAGCATCGCGGAGAGGATCCGGTCGAGATCTGGCGTTCTCATGGCGGAGTCCTCTTACTCTTCAAAGTCGTCGGGCGGCGGGCTTTTGAGGAAGGGGCGGAATTTCTTTTTGTCGATCGCCTTGTCGTAGGCTTCCTCGGGCGAAATACGCATTTGCCGCAGGTGTTCCATGATGGCGTCGTCCAGCGGCTGGTTTCCCTTCTTTTTTCCGACCTGGATCATGCCCGGGACCTGATGGGTCTTGGCTTCGCGGACGAGGTTCGCGATCGCGGTATCGACGACCAATATCTCGAGGGCGGCGACGCGGCCGGGTTTGTCGACGCGCTTGAAAAGGTTCTGCGCGACCACGCCCTTAAGCGATTCGGCCAGGGTGGTGCGGATCTGGTTTTGCTGGTCGGTTGGGAAAACATCGATTACGCGATCGACCGCCTTGGCCGCGCTGGAAGTGTGGAGGGTTCCGAAAACGAGGTGGCCGGTGGCAGCCGCGGTCAGGGCCAGCTCGATCGTCTCGAGGTCGCGCATTTCCCCGACGAGCAGGATGTCGGGATCTTCGCGCAGCGCGCCGCGCAAGGCGGAGGCGAAAGAGCGGGTGTGGACTCCGACTTCACGGTGTTGCACGAGGCAGTTTTGGCTGCGGTGCACAAACTCAATCGGGTCTTCGACCGTGATGATGTGGTCGTGCCGCATCAAGTTGGCGTAATCCATCATGGCAGCGAGGGTGGTCGATTTGCCGGAACCGGTCGGGCCGGTGACGAGGACCAGACCTTTCTTAAGCAGCGGAAATTTTTTCAGGACCGGCGGCAGATTCAGATCGTCGACGGTGAGGATCTTGGACGGGATCAAACGGAAGACAGCCGAAATGCCGTATTTTTGCTGGAAGAAATTAGCGCGATAGCGGGCGACACCGGGAACCTCGTAGCCAAAGTCGACATCGGCTGTTTCCTCGAAGACTTTGATTTTTCCCTCGGGCGCAATCTCGTAGACCATCGCCTTGAGGTCGTCGTTCTGGAGCGCCGGATAGTCGACTCGGACGAGCTCGCCGTTGATGCGGAGCATCGGCGGATTATTGGTCGCGAGGTGAAGGTCCGAGGCTTTCTCCTCGGACATGAGTTTGAAAAATGCGTCGATGCGGGCCATGGATCGTTCTCCTCAGATAGCTAAATTGATGCCAGCGGCGGTGAATTTACCGGAATAGAGAGACGCCCTAATTCGTTAGGCTTCGAGAACCGAGCGGATCTGCTCAACCAGTTTCTCGTGGGTGTAGGGTTTGGGGATGAAGCCGCAAAGGCCCCGAGCGAGCATGCTGCCGACTTTGGCTTGTTCCCCGAAGCCGCTGCTCAGAACAACGCGAACCTTCGGATCGATCGCTTTGAGTTCATCGAAAACGGCGTCGCCATCCATGACGGGAAGAAAATAATCGAGTAGCACGAGGTCGATCTGTTGCCCGAGCCGGCGATAAACCGTCAAAGCCTCGATCCCGTCCTTGGCCGTGATGAAGCGGTAATCCTCAAAGTCGAGGATCCCGCCCGTGTTCAAAAGAATGTCCGCGTCGTCGTCGACCAGGAGAATGAGTTCGCGCGAACCTTTCGGATTGAGAATGAGCGGATCCTTCGGAGCCTCCTCATTCAGCGCCACTTCGCCCACCGGCATATTCGTGGAGATGGTTGTGACCGGCGCGGCCGCCCGGCTCACGCTCGCGGAATCGACCGGCAGGGCGTGGCCCGCGCCGGCCAGGATTCGAGCCGTGATCCGATCGAAAATTGCCTGCGAAGAACGGGAGGCGATCTCGAGCTGGTCGCTCAGCGAATCAAGAAATGCCGGTTCGCCCTGGCGGAGACGGGCCTGGGCTGCCTGGCGCGAGGTTTGTTGGAGAAGGCGATGGAGATCGGTCGCGTTCGCGACCAGCCATTTCAAATCTTCGTGATCAAGCATTGAGAGTTAAGTTTCGTTTTTGTCTTGTGAACAAGCCCACCAAACCGAGCCCAGCAGGCCGGAAAAAATAATGATAAACGAGCCGATCGAGAGCATGTTGGGCAGGAGCGGATGTGCACGTTTCATGCCCAATCCTGGCCCCGTTTGCAGAGGACATTTTCTGCCACCGGACTGGGTTGAGCACAGAATGGAGTTAAGCTTTGCCTTCGACCTTCAAAATCAGCTTCTACGCCGGCGCCCTCCTGGCTGCGATCGTTGCTCTCTGGCTGGCCCAGCTCTGGCAGGCAGACAAGCAGGTGCGGCTGCATACCGATCATTTCCTGGGGAAAATTGCGGAACGCGACTGGTTAGGTTCGGGCAACTACATCGCCGCGGATTATCACGATGACTGGGGCCACGACCGGAAGGAAATTCTCAACCGCCTCCACCTCGTCCTACGCTTCTTTGCTTCCCTAACGATCACTCCGACGAATCCGCAGGTGAGCGCAAACGCGCCCGCCGGATGGTGGAGCGCAAAGGTGCAAATCGCCGGCAGCGGTTCCGACTTTGCTCCGGAGATCGTCGACCGCGTCAACAGCGTGACCGAGCCCTTCGTCCTGCACTGGCAGCGCGAGAGCTGGCGCCCGTGGGATTGGAAACTCGTCCGAGTGAGCAACCCCGGGCTGGAGATCCCGGAGCGCGGCTTCTAGGGCCGGCGCCTCAATCCGCGACTCGTTAGGTGAATTATTTCCCGAGAGACTGGCGTAATTCGCTCCGGGCGGCTTCAACATCGTTTGCGCTGTGATGGCAAAGCACAATCCCGCGCAATTTTTCCCCCTGGAAGTAACGCGCGGCGAAGCGTCCCTTGGCGTAGGAACCGCTCAGATCGACCCGCGTCGGCGGGAGCTTGAAGTCGCCCACGAAATCGAATTTAAGATCGAACATCTCCGTCCAGAAATATGGGATCTGCTCGTAACGCTGACGCTTTTTCCCGGTGATATTGGCCCCGATGATCAACCCCTGCTCGCGCGCGTTTTCCCAATGGGTCTGGCGCCGCATCCCACCCATCAATCGGTCCGGATAAAAAGCGAGGTCGCCGACGGCGTAGATCCCCTTCTCTTCCGTCTCGAGGTAATCGGTCACGGGCGAGCCGTGCGGTCCCGAAAGCGGCGTGTTGCGCACGATCTCGAGGTTCGGTTCCGAGCCGCAGCAGACCACTGCCACCCCGGCCGCGACGCGCTCACCGCTCTTCGTCTGGATGTTGCGCAGGACGGTCTTGCCTTCGAATCCGTTGAGACTGGAGCCCATGAGCAGGGTCACCCCGTGTTTCCCAAATTGCTCCGTCACCCAGGCGGCCGTTTCCGGGTCGAGGTAGCGATTCAGGAGCGCGGCATGCCGGTGCATGATCGCGACTTTGAGTTTGCCTTGGCGCAGGCTGGCTGCGACTTCGCAGGCGAGAAGGCCGCCGCCTACGATCACGATGATTTTTTCCGAGAGCGACATCTCGCGCAACGCGAGCGCGTCGCGAACGGTGCGCAGGTAAATCACATTTCCCAATCCGATCCCGGCGACCTGCGGGCGAACCGGCCGGCTCCCCATCGCGAGACACGCTTTCTTGAATTCAATCGTCTCGCCATTTCCGAGCACGGCGAGCCGGCGATCGATATTGAACTGCGTCACCACCGTGCCGAGGCGCGTTTCGATCTTGTGCGCCTGATACCAGCGCTCGTCGACGTGCGGCAGTTTCTTTAAGGGCGCGGTCTTGTCGCGCAGAAACTGCTTCGACAGCATCCAGCGCTGGTAAGGATGAAAGGTCTCTCCGCTGACCAGCGTGACACTCCCCTTTTTGTCGTATTTGCGGATGCCTTCGCAGACACTCGCGCCCCCGATGCCGCCGCCGATTATGAGATAGTCACGTTGAATCATTTGGGAAAAAGGGACGATAGAGAATGGAATAACGAGATGGCGAGGGAAATCTTCCTCTTCGCTAAAGAACCGCCCGGCAGATAATGACCGAGGCCACGACCCCGGCGAAGTCTGCCAGCAGCCCGGCCGGGATGGCATGGCGGGTTTGTTTGATTCCGACCGAGCCGAAATAGACGGCGGCGACATAAAAGGTGGTCTCGGTGCTGCCGTAGATCGTGGCCGCCATCAGGCTCACGATATTTTCCGGCCCGAGCCGCTGCACGACATCGGTAAAGAGCGCCAGCGTCGCCCCCCCACTGAGTGGCCGCATAAGTGCGATCGGGAGCAGATCGGTCGGGAAATGGAGCGGCGTCAGAACGGGCGAGAGGACGCGGGCTAGAAGGTCGATCCCGCCCGCGCCCTTGAACATGTTGATCGCGACCAGCATGGTGACGAGGAAAGGAATGATCTTGAGGATCACACCGAAACCTTCCTTCGCCCCCTCGACGAACTCGTCGTAAACCTTCAGCCCGCAGAGCGCGCCGTAGAGAACGAAAAACGAGAGGAGCATGGGGATGGCGAGGAGGGAAAGCGCGCTCACGCTACGGACGAAGTAGCTCATCGGAAGCGCGACCTTCCCGGGCGACAATCCGAGCGCCTCGGGAAAGACTTGCCTAACGAAAAGGCCGAGAAAGAAAAAAGCGAGCAGCGCGAGCAGCCCCTTCCCCCAGAGCGGAACTTGCGGAACATGGGAGACGGAGGCCGTGATCGGTGCCTCTTCGGAGGGCAGAGTTTCCTTCGCTTCTCGGTTTGGATCCGAGCCCGCGCCGGCCGTCTCTTTCCCCGCGCGGACGCGAAAGAGCGGTAGTTTCTCGAGCAATTTTACGGTCGTGATCGCGACGGTCGCGGCGCAGAGGGTGGCTAGGAGCGAGGTGCCGACAATTCGGGTCGGATTGGTCGAGCCAGCGGCGACAAGGATGGCGATGGCGGTCGTGGGGATGAGCTGAACGGAGCTGGTGTTGATGGCGAGGAAGGTGCACATGGCATTGGTCGCAGTGCCGGGGTGCGGGTTAAGCCGTTCCAGATCGCGCATGGCGCGAAGACCAAGGGGCGTGGCGGCATTCCCGAGCCCGAGCATGTTGGCCGCCATGTTCATGAGCATTGAACCCATCGCCGGGTGATCGTCGGGCACGTTCGGGAAAAGCCGGCGCATCACGGGCCGCAGGAGACGCGCCAGTTTTTGGATGAGCCCGGCACGCTCGGCCAGCCGCATTACGCCTAGCCAAAGGGCCATGATCCCGATCAAACCGAGGGCGATCGTGACCGCGGTCTTCGCCCCGTCAAAGGCGCCTTCGGTCACTTCCTTGAGGTGGCCGTTCCAGCCTCCGAGCGTGACTGCGAGGAGCACGAGGGCGAGCCAGATGTAGTTCAGCACGCCTGTTCTCTAGCAGCGGTCACCCAAACACGAAAAGCGATTTGTGCCGGGAGCCGCAGAGCGAGCCGCTCCTGCGGGTCACGAGCTCGTTAGGCAAGAACGCAATCTTCCTGCTGCGGCGCGGTCTCTGTCACCAGCGGGCGAACTGGCTCCGTCCGCGGCAGTGCGACCCAGAAGGTGCTGCCTTCTCCCGGGATGCTTTCGACCCCGATCTCGCCTTCCATTGCCTCGACCAGCCGGCGCGAGAGCGCGAGGCCAAGACCGGTTCCATCCACCCTGGAGCATTCCGCCCCCAGTCGATCGAAAGGAGTGAAGAGCCGGGGCAGCAACTCCGGCGCGATCCCGGCCCCGGTGTCGTGAAAGGCGAGGCGGATGTGGTCCTCGGCCGCTTTGCATTTTACAAGGACGGCACCGCCGGCGGGCGTGTATTTCACCGCATTGGTCAAAAGATTGAGCATGACCTGTTGCAACCGCTGTTGATCGGCCAACACGAAATAGTCTAATTCCTCCTCCAAAGGTGCGAAAAGATGAACCTCGTGTTCGTGGGCCAGCGGCTGAATCAAGTCGATGGCTTCCTGCAAGGCAAGACGCACGCTCACCGGCTCGAGCGAAAATTGAATGTGGTCGGATTCGATCCGGCTGATATCGAGCACCTCGTTGATCAATTCGAGAAGATGGCGGCCCGCCGTCAGAATCTGGGTCAGGTGCGGACGCTGGTCGGTCCGCAGTTTCCGGCGTTCCAGTAACTGGCCAAAACCAAGAATCGCATGGAGGGGCGTGCGTAGCTCGTGGCTGACGCGGGATAGGAATTCGCTCTTGGCGCGGTTCGCGCGATCGGCAGTTTCCTTCGCCTCGCGCAACTCTTTTTCGACCCGTTGCTGTTCGGTCACATCGTGCGCCACGCAGACCAGAATTTCATCTGCTGTCGACCAGCTGGCGGACCAGAGAACGTCCACAACGGTGCCGTCCTTGCGCAGACAGCGATTCACAAAGTCGCTCCGCTTGCCGCTCGCTCGCGTCCCCTCCTCCACTTCGCGCGACCAGGCGCGGTCTTCCGGATGGACGAGGACTAGATAGCAGCGTCCGATTAACTCCGCCGGCTCAAAACCCCACAGGCTGTGAGAGGCGGCATTGGTCGAGAGAAAGCGCCCTTGGGCGTCGAAACTGCAAATCACGTCCTGGGAATTGTCCATGATCAGCCGAGTGGAATGGTGCGCCGACTCTAACTGCCGGGTCGATTTTTGCAGCGCCACTTCCGCCGCTTTGCGCTGAGTGATATCGCGCGCGACCTGGAAAAGCGCCTGATCGCTTTCCGACCAGTAGGCCGACCATAGGACGTCTACCGTGGTCCCATCTTTCCGGATATAGCGGTTCTCGAAATCAGTCACGGGATGACCCGCGACAATCTCGAGATTTGCCAGGCGACTTCTTTCGAAGTCGTCGGGGTGCACCATCTCAACACAACTTTTCCCGATCAGCTCCTCCGGTTTGTAACCCCAGAGCCGTTCACAGGCGGCGCTCACGGTCAGGAAGCGGCCCTCGGCATCATTCGCGCAAATGACATCGCGCGAGTTATCCATGATGAGTTGGTTGACGTGCTGGCTCGCTTCCAAGGCTGCGGTGTGATTGGCCGTGGCGCGCATTTCCTGGCTGCCGCGCAGGCAGGCAATGCCGAGAAAGATGTCTTCAAACATCACCCAACCGCAATGTTCCAACGACTTCCACGCCGTGCCGCCGGCCACGCCGTAAATCGAAAACGGCAGGTAGGCGCCGCGCAGGAAATGATCCAGCGCCACGACCAGCGTCGCTGGGACGAGGACCCGCCAGTCGCGATAGAAAGAGAGAACAACGAGCGAACAAAAAACGTGAAAATGCGTTTCCAGGCGGCCGCCGCTCATGCTGATGAGCATACCTGAATGCAGCATCTGGCAGGTCGCGATCGTGTAACGCGTCACCGCCGCCCCCGGTCGCAGCCGGGTCAACGCCACCGGGATTAAAGTGATCAGGCCGCCCAGAAGCAGCGCCAGCCAGAGGTGCAGATCGCGGCTGGTGAGCTGCTCGCGCCAGCTCTCCGGCGCGACCACCAGGGCCACGATGATGAGGGTCGCCCACTCCAGCAGAAGGAGACGGACAAAGAGCTGGTCGGTCTCGCGATAGACCCGGCTGCGTTCCGCGCGAAACAAGGCCGCCGCCCGCCCGGCCGAGGCGGCCAAACCGGGGCCGGGATCACTATTCGTTAGGCTAATCGTGCTCGTCATCGCTGAGACGTCCCTGGGAGGCGCCTGCTCTTCCTGAGCAGGCACTGTTCCACTGCACCCGTAAAGCGGCCGAGGCCGCGGACGCTAGCGGAGCAAGCTGGCGGCGTGCCGAAGCGCGGAATCGCTTTTCCCGCCGAGCATGCGCGCGATCTCTTCCTGGCGCGCTTTGCCTTTTACTTCCTCCAGCGCAGAGAAAGTGCGGCCGCTGGAAACTTCCTTTGTGACCACGAAATGGTGCGCCGCGGCGGCCGCCACCTGCGGCAAATGTGTGATGCAGAGCACTTGGTGCTGGCTGGCCAGGGTTTGCATTTTCGCCCCGACGGCGTTGGCGATTTCGCCCCCGACGTTGGCGTCGATCTCGTCAAAGACGAGGAGCGGGATCGCATCCTGGAGCGCGAGCGCGGACTTGATCGCGAGCATGACGCGGGAGATTTCGCCGCTCGAGGCCACCGTCCGCAACGGTTTCAACGGCTCGCCCGGGTTCGGAGAGAAGAGCAATTCGACCGACTCCGTCCCGCTCAGGCGCGGCGCGTCGAAAGCGGAGAGTGCGACCTCAAATTCCGACTGGCGAAAGCCGAGATCGGAGAGCTGCTGCCGAATGTTTTTGGCCAGCTTTGGCGCAGCGGTCTGGCGCGCCTTGCCCAGGGCGGCGGCCGACTGTTCGACCGCTTTCTTCGCCTTGACGATCTCGCCCGCCAGACGGGCCAATTCCGCGTCGCGCCCTTCGATCTGGAGCATTCGCTCGGCCGCCCGCTCGCCAAAAGCGATCACTTCCGGAATCGAGCCGCCGTATTTTCGCTTCAGCGTTTCGAGCAAAGTGACGCGCTGCTCGAGCTGGGCGAGCTGCTCGGGGTCGAGATCGAGATTTTCCGCATAACGATCGAGGGTGCGGGCGATCTCGGTCAGCTCGATGATGGTCGCGGCATGGGCGGCTGCGCTTTCCGTCAGGCTCGGGTCGATCTTTTCCAGCTCGCGTAAGAGCCGCTGCGTTTCAGCGAGCTGATTCAGAACCGAATTGTCGACTTCCGAGAGTTGCCGCGAGATCGCGGTCGCCAGCTCGAGCAGCCGCCGGCTGTTGCTCGCCCGGCGATAGCGATCCTGCATTTCGTCTTCCTCGTTAGGCTCGAGCCGGGCCGCGCTGATTTCCGCCACTTGGTGGCGGAGGAGCTCGAACTCCTGCTCACGCACCGCTTCCGCACCGCTCAAAGTCTGCTCCTGTGCGACGAGCGATTGCCAGCGGCGAAAACGCTCCTGGTATTCCCTCAGGGCCGGGCCGGCCTGGGCGAAACCGTCGAGCAAGGCGAGCTGCCGTTCCGGAACGAGGAGCGACTGATGATCGTGCGGCCCGTGCAGGTCGACCAGTTCGTCGCCGATGCTCTTGAGCAACGCCAGGGTCGTTGGCGAACCATTGAGAAAATGCCGGCTGTTTCCGCCTAACGAAAAGGTGCGCTTCACGATCAGCTCGCCCGCGCCGGGCTCGACCCCGGCTTCTTCCAAGCGCGCATTCAATTCCGCGAAATCGTCGCCCGCAAAAATCGCCTCTACCGTGCAGGCCTCCGCGCCGGTGCGGATAAGCGATTTATCCGCCCGCTCCCCGAGGAGGAGCTTGAGCGCGCCGATGATGATCGACTTGCCGGCGCCGGTCTCCCCCGTGATCGCGGTGAAGCCGGACGCCAGTTCCCATTCGAGATCTTCGACCAGAGCTAAATTTTTGATCCGGAGCAGGCTGAGCAACACGGCAGTTGAGAGTTGAGGGTTGAGAGTTGAGAGATAGCCTCTGAACGCCACCGACTCTCAACTCTCAGCTGACAACTCTCAACTCGCTCCACTGCGCCTGACCTTTCTCGGCACCGGTACTTCCCAGGGCGTGCCGATGATTCGCTGCGATTGCGCGGTCTGCCGTTCGATCGATCCGCGCGATAATCGCACCCGCGCCTCGATTTATCTCGAAACGCCCGAGGGCTCGTATGTGGTCGATACCGGGACCGATTTCCGCACGCAATGCCTGCGCGAAAACATTTGGCAGGTCGACGCCGTCCTCATGACGCACAGCCACACCGACCACGTCATGGGCTTCGACGATCTGCGCCGGTTCGCGGCGCCCCGCGGCGGACGCATGCCGGTCTATGCCTCGGCCGAGACGATGGCCGATCTGCGCCGGGTCTTCGCCTTTGCCTTCGAAACGGTCAGCCCCTGGCCCGGTTACTTGAAACCGGAACCGCACCTGGTCGACGGACCATTTTCGTTAGGCGAAACCAGCGTCACCCCGCTCCCGGTGCCGCACGGCAGTTCCGAAACCTACGGTTACCTTTTCGCCCGGCAGGGGGTGAAATTGCTCGCCTACCTGAGCGATTGCAGCGCGGTGCCGGAGGAGGTCGCGCGCACGATCGAGGGTGTGCAACTGCTCGTGATCGACGCCCTGCGGGAAAAACCGCATCCGACCCATCTCAGCACTGCCCAGGCGCTCGAGGTGGCCGGGCGGGTGCGGCCGCAGCGCACTCTCTTCACCCACATCTGCCACGAATTGCCGCAAAGCGCCGAGACCCAGCTACCGCCGAATGTTGGCCTCGCCTACGACGGCCTGAAGATCGAGCTTGCGCCATGAACCGGCTTCTTGGCCTGATCCTTCTCCTGTCGTTAGGCGGATTGGCGTCTTCGGCCGAAGGAGCAGCCGATCTGGCCCGGGCGACGCTCGTCGTCTACAACCGCAACGCGCCGGATTCAGTCGCTCTGGCTTACTTTTATGCGAAGGCGCGACAGATCCCGGATGATCATCTGATCGCATTGGAATGCCCGATCACGGAAGAAATCAGCCGCCAGGATTACGACGCAACGATCGCCGAACCGCTGCGCAAAGTTTTTACCGATCGCAAATGGTGGACTCTGCGCCCAGCCACGGACGACAACGCGCCGTCTGTCCGCGCGAATGCGATTCGCTTCGTCGCTCTCATCCGGGGTATGCCGCTGAAAATTGCCGGCACGCCCGATTATCCCGGCGACGAAAAAGAAGCCAATCCGCAGACCAACCAGAACAGCGCCTCGGTCGATTCCGAGCTGGCCGCGCTCGCCTTCTGTTCCCGTCAGATTTCCGGGCCGGCGAATAATCCCTACTTCCAAAGTTTCCGTCCCATTCTCGAGTTGGACGAGATGCCGATCATGCTCGTCTGCCGACTGGATGCGCCGACCGCGCAGATCGTCAGGCGAATGATCAGCGACGGGATTTCCGCAGAGAAAACCGGGCTCTGGGGGCGAGCCTACGTCGACGGTGCGAACAATACTTCGGGCGGATTGGTCGATGGCGACCAGTGGCTGAAAAGCGTGGTCAAAGACCTGCGCCAGGTGGGAATTCCGACGGTTTACGACACCGATTCCGCTCTCTTCCCGGCCGGCTTTCCGATGAACGATTGCGCACTTTATTACGGCTGGTATGCCGGCGGCGTGACCGGTCCGTTCAACGATCCGGGATTTGTTTTCACCCCGGGCGCGATCGCGGTGCACCTTCATTCCTTCAGTGCCAACACCCTCCGCTCCGCCACCGCGAACTGGGTCGCGCCTCTCCTGAGCAAGGGCGCCGCGGCATCGTTAGGCAACGTTTACGAGCCCTATCTCCAGCTCACCGCGCATCTCGATCTTTTCAACGACCGCCTGCTCCATGGCTTCACTTTTGCGGAAAGCGCCTACATGTCGCAGCGCGTTCTCTCCTGGATGAATGTCGCGGTCGGCGA
>JBKJNW010000091.1:0-10790 GCA_046593335.1 Chthoniobacterales bacterium
CTGAACGAAGCGCTCGCCGAAGAGATCGCGCGCGATCCCAACGTCTTCCTCATGGGCGAGGAAGTCGCCGAATACAACGGCGCCTACAAAGTCAGCCAGGGCCTGCTCGATCGCTTCGGCGCCGAGCGCATCATCGACACCCCGATCAGCGAAAACGGTTTCGCCGGGCTCGGCATCGGCGCCGCCATGGTCGGCCTGCGCCCGATCGTCGAGTTCATGACCTTCAGCTTTTCGTTAGTCGCGTTTGACCAGATCGTGAACAACGCGCCCAACATGCTCACCATGTCCGGCGGCCAGTTCAACATCCCGATCACCTTCCGCGGCCCTAACGGCCCAGCGCACCAGCTCGGCGCGACTCATTCCCACGCCACCGAGTGCCTCTTCGCCAACGTCCCCGGCCTCAAGATCTGCACCCCCGCCACCCCGCGCGACGCCAAGGGCCTGCTCAAGACCGCTGTCCGCGACAACAACCCTGTCCTCGTCCTCGAGTGCGAACTTTTCTACAGCCAAAAAGGTCAGGTCGAAGACGAGGACGTCGACCTCCTCATTCCGTTAGGCGAAGCGGCGACCAGGCGCGAAGGCAGCGACGTCACCATCATCTCCTACGCCCAGACCGTGCCGATGGCATTGGCTGCGGCCGAGCAGCTCGCGAGCGAGAAGATCAACGCCGAAGTCATCGACCTGCGCTCGATCAAGCCGCTTGATTGGCCGGCCGTCTTTGCCTCCGTCAGCAAAACCCACCGCGTTGTCGTCGCGGAACAGGATCGCCCCTTCTGCGGCGTCGGGGCCGAGATCACCTACCGCATTCAGCAGGAAATTTTCGACGAGCTCGACGCCCCCATCCAGCGCGTCGCGCAGGAAGACGTCCCCATGCCCTACAACGAGCGCCTCGAGCAGGCCGTCCTCCCCAACGCCGAGAAGATCATCGCCGCGGTCAAAAAGATTTGTTAGCAACTCTCGTCACTCGTCACTTATCACTTTCCATCATGCCTGAAATTCAGATGCCGAAACTGAGCGACACCATGACCGAGGGCACGCTCGTGAGTTGGAAAAAGAAGATCGGCGACCAGGTCACGGCCGGCGAAGTCCTGGCCGAGATCGAGACCGACAAGGCGACGATGGAATGGGAAGCGAGCGATGACGGCGTCCTGAAAGAAATTTATGTGGAGGAAGGCGGGAAAGTAAACGTCGGCGACCGCATCGCCTTCATCGGCGGCGACGACGAAGAAGCCCCGGCCGCGGCCGACGAGGCGGAAGAAGAAGGCGGCAAAGGCGGCGAGGACGAAACGCCCGAAGCTGAGAAGCCCGAGAAAGCTCCGGAGAAAAAGAAAGCCGAGCCCGTCGAAGCCAAGGCGGTTCCCGCGAAAGAGGAACCCGCGCCCGCGAAAAAAGAAGCTACGGAAGAAAAATCCGACTCCGCCCGCGTCAAAGCCTCGCCCCTCGCGCGCAAAATCGCCGCGGAGAAAAACGTCGACCTAACGAGTCTTAAAGGCACCGGCCCCGGCGGCCGCATCGTCCAGAAGGACGTCGAAACTGGCGGCTCGACCGCCGCTCCGGCGAAATCAGCCGCGCCCGCCGCCAAGGCCGCCCCGAAGAAAGCCGCCGCGCCCGAGATCGCCGCCGGCGAGACCGCCCGCATCAACCTCACCGGCATGCGCAAAGTCATCGCCGAGCGCCTCGCCTCCAGCCTCGGCCCCATTCCGCATTTTTATCTCAACATCGAGATCAACGCCGACCCGCTCATGCGCGTCCGTGCCGAGCTCAAATCCGCCGGCGAAGAAGACGACGCCACCAAAATCACGGTCAACGATTTCATCCTCAAAGGCGCCGTCGTCGCCGCCCTGCGCGAGCCGAAAGTCAACGCCGCCTTCGACGGCGACGCCATCGTCCACTACGGCGACATCAACCTCGCGGTTGCGGTCGCGATCGAGGAAGGCCTCGTCACCCCGGTCATCAAGGGCGCGCAAAACAAATCGCTCCGCGAGATCAGCGCCGCGGTCAAAGACCTCGCCCACCGCGCGCGCAACAAGCGGATGAAGCCGGAAGAATTCCAGGGCGGCACCCTTACCGTCTCGAACCTCGGCAGTTACGGCATCGATTATTTCTCCGCCATCATCAACCCGCCCCAGGCCATCATCCTCTCCATCGGCGCGATCGTGAAAAAACCGATCGTGAACGAAGAAGACGAGATCGTCCCCGGCTACCGGATGAAGATCGGGATGAGCTGCGACCACCGCGTCGTCGACGGCGCGATCGGGGCGGACTACATGAAAGCGCTCCGACAGCTTTTGGAAAATCCCTCGCTGCTGTTGTTGTAAGACCTAACGGAAATCGTCGGGTGCGAGTCCGCTTCCCTCGACGATGCTCTTCAGCGTGCCTAACGGAATGGGTTTGCTCCCGTGAAGTGGGACGATGACCTGGCGACCGTTTGGATGACGCCACTTCTGGTGGCTTCCCTTTTGCCCTACCATCGCGACCGCGCGCACGCAAGACCCGGACGACTCGTGCGCATTGCAGACCGGGAAGCGGCGGCTCACGGGAGAGCGACTTCCAACACCTTCGCTCCGGCCGGAATCGCGAACGACGAAGGTTCAAACCAAAGATCGAGCGCTTCCCGGGCGTTCTGCACCGCTTCCTCCTCGGTGTCGCCGGCCGAAGCACAACCCGGCAACTCTGGAAAAAAAGCCGCCCACCGCTCAGTCTCAGCATCGCGCTCAACCACCAGTCGCAGTTTCATCCCGTCGAGCATAGAGCGGACGTCAAATATCTTCAATTCCCGCGTCGACGGCGCGATCGGCGCCGAGTATTTGAAAGCCCTCCGGCAGTTGTTGGAAAACCCGTCGCTCCTCCTGCTCTAACCGCCGCCGAGAGGCTCCACCTCGGCCGCGAAACAGCGGTCGGCGCGGGTGTAATCGGCATTTTCGCCACTGTCATCGGGGTTCGGGCCGCTGTAACTGCGCTTCGCGCGGAGGTAAGCGGCGACTTCGCCGGTGTAATCCGGGTTTGCGCCACTGCGCGCCGCAGTTTCGCCACTGTAATTACGCTTCGCTCCGGAGTGATCGGCTGTTTCGCCGGTGTCATTCGCAATTATGCGACTGCAACCGGCCATTTCGCCGATGTAATTACGCTCCGCTCGTATGTAAATGGCCATTTCGTCGATGTAATTCGCCATTTCGCCGATGTAAGTCAGTGCCGGATCGCCGCGTAGTGCCATCTGGCAGAGCCGTTTACATGAAGGGCCGTCGGCGCCTTCCAGTTCATGCGGTCTGCTGTCGGTGTCGCCTAGCGAGATTAAGAGGAGCGACCGCGAGCGAGGATGCGCGTGGCCGCGCGGTCCGGCGTTCGCGCCAGCGCCTAATTAGATCCGTTCACGGCTTGAGCGGCTCTTCAGGCGCGATCACATCCACCGCGGCGACGATCTGCCATTGCGCGTTTCGGCGCACCCAGGTGTCGGTCCAGACAAACCGCCCGCGTTCCCCGTTGCGCCGCTCCCACGTCTCATGGCCCTGGGCGACAGCAGTCTCGCCGTAGAAGCGCACCTTCACTTCGTTGAGGTGATTGCTGACGAAATACTTTGGCGCGTTGCGCGTCTCGGCGATCATTTTTGCCTTGTCGTAAAAGCGGCCCTTCGGATCGATGCCGACAAAATCATCCGCTAAGATGCGCTCCAGCGCCCGGGTGTCGCCGGTCGCGACCGACTCGGCCCATTGCCGTGCGCCCTCGATGATATAGCGCTCAGCTTCCGCCTCGTCTCGTGCCGGCTCACAACTGCACAGGAGCAAGGCGAGAAGGCCGACGGCTGAGGCGTGCTTTAGCATTTTCAAAAAAATCGGGATGGACCTGATTCCAGCCAAGTCACATTCTTGGTGCCGGCGGCATCCGTGATCGAGCCGTGATTGACATACGTCGCCCAGGCGAGGTCTTGGGAAATGTGCACCTCCGGGTCGGGCACGGTCCAGACAAACGTTTTGCCCCCGGCATGTGCCGCCTTGATCAGATCGATCAAGCCATCACGGGTGAAACGCTGGCCAGCATTGAAAGCGTAGAAGTCGGGCGCGGTGACGGCGTGAAGTTTGGTCGTATCTTCGGTCGCCAAAGCGGCAAACATGGAGCGGATGGCCTCACTTACCTGAACCTGGTCGCTTTGAGGCGGGGGCGACAGATCCGAAGCGGCCGCAGCGGTCGCGGTCAGCAGCAAAGCGCGCTTCGCTCGGATGTAATCCGCCTTTTCGTTCGATGGAAACCGCCATTTCGCCGCTGTAAATCGATTCAACGCAGGTGCCATCTCGCTTAGTTGTAATAGCAGCTAGCCGCGAGAGCAGCAACGCCCACACCTGAAAGATATGGTTAGGCCTTTGCGCCTTCTGCGGAAGGCAAATAATCCACTTCGGTGAAAAGACCTCTCCGCTCAGATCCCCGCGTACCATGACCAGCCATTCCTGATGTTTCCCTTGTCCCCGCCGTCATCGAATTCGTCCTTTACAACAATTCGCTGTAGGTACTTCATACTCCTGTAACCGAGCTGAGTTTCCACTCTCATCCGCAGCGGCGCTCCGTGGGGAACAGATAGAGTGCTTCCGTTCATTCCGTAGGCGAGAATCGTCTGCGGGTGCAAAGCATCGAGCATGTCGAGGCTGTCGGCCCAGTCATCATAGGAGTAGTAGCTGACGAAACGGGCAGACGGGAGCATGCCTGCTGCGGCCAGGACGCGGCTCAGTTGCACCCCCGTCCATTCCGCGATGCCCGACCAGCCCTCCTCGCACGTGTTCCGAGTGATCTGGATACGAGCGGGCAAGCTTTTGAGGTCGGCGAGGGAATAGTTTCCAGGGCGGGCCACGAGTCCCTCGATCGACAGGTGCCAGTCAGCGAATCCGCCGTCTCGTAAATGCCGGTAGACTTCGCTCGATTTCGGGCGCCTCGGGTCGCCGGGATCGACCGTGCCGATAGCGGGGAATGAGGTGATGTCTTTATGACTGTATTCTTTCGCCAAGGCACCAGGACGTAGGAGAGCGCGATGAGCAGCATAGGTCAGGTCATCTCCCATACGCAAAATGTTGCCGTAGGTCGGGGGCAACTTTCTCGAGCAACCCGGCAGGAGCAGGCCACCGGCCGACGCCAGGCCGGTAATGATCATCTTTCGTCGGGTAATCAGGTAGTTCGATTTCATGTTAGCTCCCGACCGTCATCGCACGCATCTGGCGTCTGAATCCCGATTTAATAACCATGAATACGTGTACGATAACAAACAGCACAAGAATCACCGTCGCAAAAAAGTGAATAGTACGAGCCGACTGAGCGCCACCGAACATTCCAGAGAGGAAGGGATACGACGCTGTGATGGCGGGAGACATCGCAAGGCCGGTCAGCGTCACCACCGGCAGCGCGATAAAAATGACCCCACAATAGGTACATTTTTGCAAAAGGCCGTAACGCGGTCCGCCCGCAGCAGAGGGAATCCGAAAATGCAGATGGTTTATCACGTCCTGCCCGATCTCACGCGCGCTGAGTTCCCTGGCGCGGGGGAGAAGGTTACGCCTGAAATGAGTGCTTAGGAATCCAAGCAACAGGTAAACAGCGCCAGGTGCTACGAGTAGCCATGCTGCCAGAAAGTGCAGACTTCGCCCCCAACCGTTCTGATTAAAAATCTCGTAAGTTCGGCTGGCGCTAACTGCCAACGCATGCTCTTGAAAAAAGGGAGTGCCCGTCTCCCAGCCGCCGTGCTGGTAGTTGCGGCTGATGGGTAATTCGAACAGAGCCGGGGTGAGGTCATTCCCGGTCTCACCCCAATAAAGTCGTGGATGGGCCATTAAAATAACGAAGCCGCTGACGACCAATGCGAGAAAGCTAAACGTCACGATCCAATGACATACCCTGACCCAGCCCTTATGCCCGGCACCATTGATATCTTTAGTGTTCATTGCCCCTCACTTGTACGTTCCGTGTGAAGGATCGCGACGGGTGTGTTTAATATGACAAGCGGTGCAGCGGTTGTTTGCATGCCTGGTGTTAGGTCTTGCGCGTCAGGCTAATGCCCCCTAACGATCTGGTTGGCTATCGCGAGCCACGGAGCTGTGTTACCCAGCGAATCCTCGGTGAAAATGCCAACTAACAGGTAAGCAGAGCCGATAACTGTGACCCAATGTAGTCGCTTCTGGGATATCAAATCAAAGGCGACAAGAGCGCACACCAAGCCCAATGTAATGAAATTGGCGCTAATGCCGAGTCCGCGAATCCTACCGACTGCTGCGCCCAAAACTGCGAGGGTGGCGAGCAGGACGAGTCGTTTGTGAATGCTTGGGCGGCGGCGCGTCATAACTGCGGCGGCGGCGAGCGACCCGAATAAGAACATGTCCATGATCTGCCCGAAAAAGAACGGCAGCGCTTCAGCGCCCTGACCGAGAGCGACATCCCGGCGCGTCGCCCAAAAAGCGACAGCAAGCCCAGAGACCACCATGAGCGGTATCAGGGACGCCGTCCACCATCCCAGCCGGCGATGCCAGCGCATCTGACGGCGGACAGCGAGCACTGCTTGGATGACGAATAATACAATCCAACTGAAAAACAGCAGGCCGTGAACATACACGAACCACGGGCGCGAGAACCTTCCGAGCGCCAACGGCACAAAAAAGGTGCGCGTAAACCCCGCAAAAACTAACAGGGCCACGACGACGGAAAACAGGACAAAGAACCGGGATCGCCGCGGCTGTGATTGAAATGAGGATTCTTGAGTTTCCTTAGCTATAGCCATAGATCGCGTGTAAATGGGCCTAACGAGAATTCGGCGGAATTATTCCGCATTTAGAGACGGAATTGTTTCGTAACTCCCCGGGTTGTCCAAGGGGCGATCTGGGAAAACGCGGAAACATATGTTCTTTTTTGACAGTCTGGTCACCCCCCAGCAAGAAAAATTTATCTCAGTCTGCGGCCTTTTCCGGCGCTCCGGGGGTGGCCGCCCTTTCTGGTCTCGTGAGCGGAGAGGGGCGGCCAGGGTTTTGCTGTCGGCAGCGCACTTGGCCGCTTTTTGTTTACGGCCCGGGCGGCACCGCGGGCGGTTTGGGCTTTGAGCCGGTGTCGGTGATCTTGCGCGCGTTGCGATAGTTGGCGACGAAGGTCGGGTCGGATCAGTGTGGCGCCGGAGGAGCAGGATGGGCGGAGGCGTGATCAACCACGTAGGCCCACTTGCCGCTCTCTTTCCTCGCTATCACGGAGAAGCGACCAGATAGGGAAACAGGGCTGCCTCCGGACTTTGGAGATAGGGTGAGGGTAAAATCACCCCAACCGACCGACAGATTCCCAGAGGTCTCATAGTGAGTGTTGGCGAAGGTGGCGCCGGTCACGGTATTCGCAGCCAGAAGGCCAGCGTAAGACTTGCGTATAGCCTCCGTGCCCCTTGCCTCCGGAGCGTCGGGAAGCCACATCACTGCGTCCTTCGAGTAGCACAACATCAGAGCGTTGAGATCGTTGGCGGTGATTGCCTTGCTCCACGCCTCGTCCACCCCCTGGGCACCGGAGAGTGCTTCCGTCGCGGCGGCCGAAAACGCCGAGGCAAAGAGCAACGCAAGAGTCAGCGTGAGAAACGAACGCATCATTGTCATCATAGGATTCCTTCTGTGTTGGGTTGTCTACATTATGGCTTCAAGGGTGCCTAACGAGAATTCGGCGGAATTATTCCGCATTTTAAGACGGAATTGTTCCGTATATTCCCGGGCTGTCCGAGGGGCGATCTGGGAAAAGGCGGAGACACGGGGTGTTTTTTGACAGGTTGGTTACCCGGCGGCAAGAAAAGTTTTTCTCGGTCTGCGGCCTTTTCCGACGCTCTAGAATTTTGAATTGATTTATTCCGCCCTTGGGGGGCCCGGGACTCTCCCCAACGCTGGCGGGCATGGGCAGCGTGTGAAGATTGCAACGAACAGCGCCTGGAAATTTCTTTTCATCGCGGTCCGGATTTCCCTTGCTCTCGCGGCACAGGCTCCGCTTTAGTGATGCGCATGGTCACCGTCCTCGCCAAGCGCAGCGCCGCTGAAGTCAAAAGCGAAGTCCGTGCGATCAGGAAAGCCGGCGAAAAAATCAATAAGTCGCCGAAGTCCGCCCGGGCGTTCTTGCTCAAGAATGGTTTCATTACCAAGGGCAACAAGGTAGGCAGGCATTACCGGTAACCCCCCGGGTCGATGTTTGCGACGTCCTTCGTTCTCGGCTAGGAGCGGTCAGCCGTTTGCGCGGAACGTGTGCGAGCGGTGTTCATCAGCGTTTTTCGTCGGGGATTTTTTTCCACTCCTCCCAGGGGATATTGCGACCGGGAAAGGCGGTCTTCTTGAAAGGCCATTCTTTCGCCAGCCACTCCTTCACCGCCGCGAACAGCCTCGTCTCCAACCCGCCTTCGAGTTCGCTTTGCCGGGCCCAGAGATACACGACGGCGTCATAGCCGCGCTTCGTTGTCGGATTGATGTAGATGCAGCCCGTGACCTGGGACTCCGACGGAGTGACCACCGTGTAGGCGAAGGATCGGCGCCGCTGGAATTCCTTTTGGTGCCAGCCGAGATCGATCAGGTCCTGCTCAAAGGTGAGGCCGTCGGGCCATGAGCCGCCCGGCCACACGGTCTTGAGGTGGGCGACGCTGGTCATGACGGCGTCGTAGTCCTTCACGACATCGTTCACGGTGAGCATGCGCAACCGGAACTCTGGGTTCTCGAGTTTCTCGGGGACCTTGAAGGCATCCGGGACGAAGGGATTCGGCGATTGAGCCATGACGGGTAAGGCGATGACGAACGGTAGCGCGGTGGCGGTGAACCGCCGTACTGCCTTCGATTTGAAGAATGGATAGATCGTTAGGATGGGATTGTTTTGGCAGTGCGGTGTGCCGCCGGCAAGGCAAAATGTCGGCGCCGCCAAGTCGCGGCCTCGCCGGGCGGACTCGCCCGGGTGCCGAAACGGGAGGCCCCCCTCAGGGTTTCGCGGCGGCGATGGCGCGGAGGCGATTCAGAATTTCCCGGTTGTTGCTCGTCAGGTCGTTCAACCGGGTCTCGATATCGGCGATGCGGAGGCGGAGGAGTGGGAGCAAGGTCGGGGAGGATCGGAGCGTTTGCGCGGCCTCGCGCACGGCTTCTTCCGGGAGTTCGGTCGAGCAGGGATAATCGAGAATCTCGGGGAGAGTGGTGTAGTCGCCATCCGCGACATAGCGGTCGCCGCAATTTTTGGCCAGGCTACGTTGTACGTCGTTAGGCAGGCTCATGCGGAAAGCCTCGCGGTAGCGTGACTGCATGCCTTCCCGGGCGATGTTTTCGAGAGTCGGGATGTTATATAGCCGCAGCGCGGTCTCGCGTAACTGCCGGTCCCGAATCAGGCCGATGGTGCCGGTCGAAATTAACTCATCGTAGGTCGAACGGCGGCGGGCTCTTTGCTTGTACTGGGTCGCGCGATAGGCATTGATGAGCAGGGCCTCATCGGAGAGCGTCGCTTTGCCCTCGAGCGCGCTGGCGGCCCGGTCCGCGCTCATGAGCACCTGGCGGCTGTAGATGATCTGCAGCTGGTAGCCCCAATCTTCGTCGCGCAGCTCGGCCTTGAGACGCTCCGCGAACGTGGCGGCCTGCGCGTCGCTCAAGCGGTCCTGGTTCCAGTTCGACGCCTGGAGGCCGATAAAGACACCGAGCACCACGATGATCAGCTCGATGAGGACGTCCATCCATTGCTGGTGCTTGAGGTTCTCGATAAAGCGTCGTCGGAGCATGGATTAAACGGAGCGAAACTCTCGTTCGTCGCCCGCAGCGCATCATAAGGGTTCAGAGTGGGAATCTTGGCAATCACCATGTTTAGATTTGTTCGAGCCAGCCGAAAGACCAGGATTCACGCTTTGACCCTGGGGTCCCCTTCGTGATCGAAATCCAGGCGAAGAATGTATTCTTCGGTCTCTTCGCCTCGGCCGTTGGCGAAATCTTTGTTGGTTCCGATGATCTTAAAACCGCATTTCTGCAGCACTCTTAGCGACCCGATGTTGTCTGCTGCTGCCCGGGCGAAGAGCGGCCGATCGACCCAGGTGGAGCATCCTCTCGAGCGCGATGCCGTAGGCCGGCCAGCGGCTGGCTGCATGCCTGGTTAGGCGACTTCATCTGGTGATGCATGCTTTGCAGATTTCCTCCACATGGCGGTGGTCTGTTCCGCAGCATCCGCCGAACACGTTTAGTTGTGTCAGTTTACTTAGAAGTTCATGGTGTTGGCGACCCAGTTGCACAGGATCGCCCTCGTCCAATTCCGTGCTCTCGTTGAGTTGGGCATGGCTCTGGGTCGAGGCATTGGCTCTTAGCCCGCGAATTCTTTCCAGCCAAGGTTCGCCCGTAGCAACCACATGTTCGAAATGCGCAGGGTGCGCACAGTTGATCATGTAGTAGGCGGGCCCGCCGCCGGTCGCCGTATCTACTTTTTCTATGGCGTGGTGGAGTGGTTCGCCGGTTGGCAGCTTGCCATCTGTTTCGAGCGTGAAGGAGATCACGACTGGCATTTCAAACGCGCGCGCAGCGCGCACGATCCCGATGGCCTCTTCCGCATAATTCATCGTAATCGCCGTCACCATGTCGGCGGCGGTGCGACTGAAGGTGCCGATCTGCGCACCGTGATATTCTTGCGCCTCCTGCATCGACATTGTCTCAGCGGGCACATAACCATCTCCACGCGGCCCGACGCAGCCGCTGATGACCATGGGTGCCTTCTCAGACGCGAATTCTCCCCGAATTTCACAAAGTAAGTCGATCGCCTTGCGGTTTGCTTCAGCCAAGGCTTCGGCGTCGTAGCCAAGTTTC
>JBKJNW010000089.1:0-3451 GCA_046593335.1 Chthoniobacterales bacterium
GTTGGGCGCGCCGACCCATGAGATTGGAGGGCTGAGCGGACTGGCCGAGCGGGCCCGGGCCGCCCACGACGCGATCGGCGCAAAACGTGTGCTGCTCATCGCTGACGATGTGTGGGACCCGGCCGCCGCGCTGGCCCTGCGGGTCGGCGGCCCGGGCAGCGCCTGCGTCATCAGCACCCGCTCGCCGGCCATTGCAATCGATTTCGCCGGGCCAGGCGCCCTGGCCATCGAGGCCCTGAGCGGCGACGACAGCCTGTCGCTGCTCTCGCGTTTCGCGCCGGAGGCGGTCCGCACCCGCCCGGACGAGGCCAGAGACCTGTGCGCGGCGGTGGGCGGCCTGCCCCTGGCCCTAACCCTGATCGGCAGCCGCCTGCGGCATGTCGGCCATGCTGGCCAGGCGCGCCGCATTACGAACGAACTTGACCACCTGCGGGCCGCCGACGCGCGCCTGGCTCTGGCCCATCCCGAGTCGCTGGTCGAGCGCCGGCCCGGGATGCCTGACGGCGCGCCGACGACCCTCGCGAGCGTGATTGCGTTGAGCGAGGAGCAGTTGAGTCCGGAGGTCCGGGATGTCTGGTACTCGCTCTCCGTCTTTCCCGCTCAGCCCAGCAGTTTCTCGGAAGAAGCGGCCCTTGCCGTCAGCGGGGCCACGCTTGAAGACCTGGACGCTCTGGTCGACGCGGGATTACTTGAGACGCAGGCGGGCGGCCGCTTCCGGCTGCACCAGACCATCGCCGATTTTGGCCGCCAGCGCCTGCGCGAGCGCCCGGATCGCGGCCGGCCGGCCTGGGAGCGTTTCAGCCAGTTCTTTGCCGCGCAATCCGAGACGGCTCAGACCGGCGGCGATCCGCTCGGCGTCGAGCAGGCCAACGCGCTTGCGGCCCTGGAGGCGGCGTATGAACAAGGCCTCGACGACTGTCTGATCCGGGGCGCAAACGCCCTATCGCGAATGTTGCTGACCCGGGGCGAATATAGCCTTGCGGAGCGCCACCTGCAACGGGCCAGCATCGCGGCCGAGGCGGCCGGCGGCGGGCGCGGGCTGGCCGAAGTGCTCATGAATCTAGGTTATGCGCGGGTGAAACGAGGATTCTACGCCGAAGCGACCGCCCTGTTTGAGCGCGGTCTTGGCCTGGCGCGCGACGCCGGCGACTTCGGTCTGGCGGCCACCCTGCTTCAGCACCTCGGGCATGTGGCCACCGATCTGGCCCGGTATGACGAAGCGCGGGCGCGCTATGACGAATGCCTCTCGATCGCCCGCGCCAGGAACGACCGCTGGCGGATTGTCGAGGCGCTGTTCTTCAAGGCCCTGATGCACGATCAACACAGTGACTTCGCCGAGGCGGAGGCCTGTCTCAATGAAGCGCTCCCGATGTCCCGGGCGATTGAGCACCGCGAGTTTGAGGCGACCTGCGTATCGGGTCTGGGTGTTTTAGCCTGCAAGCGCGGGCAACTCGAGCGTGGTCTGGACCTGGTGCGGCAGGGAATGGCCATGTCGCGCGCGGTCGGGCACAAGGAAGGGATCGCGGTGTGCTGCTTTGTGCTCGGGTTTGGGGTCCAGTCGCTGCTGGGTGAGATTGAGGCGGATCCGTACTACCACGAGGGACTGGCCCTGGCCCGCGAAATCGGACATTCGCGGCTGATGGCAATGCTGTTGGCCGCCCAGGGCGAGCTTCTGGTCCGGCGCGGGCCGGCTAGCGCCGCGCAGGCGCGCGCGATGTGCGACGAGGCGGTCGACATCGCGCGGCGGGCGGGCCATGGACATGAGTTGAGCTTCGCCCTGGAACAGCGCGCCTCGCTGTTGAGCTGGCTCGGAGACTACGCCGCCGGCGCGCGCGATTGCGAGGCCGCCATTGCCGAGGCCCGCCGGATTCGCAGCCCGGAGCGCGAGGCGTTTGGGATGGCCCGCCTCGCGGCCAACCAGGCCCGGGGCGGCGCGCCAGCGTCGGCGGCGCTCACCGGGGCGCGCTGTCTGGCTCTGCTGGCCCGGATTGGATTTGGCCCCGCGCAGATCATCCGCTATCTGCGTAACGCGCGCGCGATGACTTGATGGGTGAATTTAACTAACAGAACGAGGGAAGTTCACGAAGGAATCGCCTACCATCACCTTCCCTTGTATGCTCGAAGGGTGACATGCGGCAGGCCGTTCTTCCCTTGGATTGAAGACCGTGAAGAAGCAAAGGTCGCCGCATGTCCCAGCCAGTGTATCAACCCGAACAGTTGACAGCGCTGCAGATTGATCATAACTCACTGCAAGCCCGCATCTGCAAGGAAGGGAACTCGATACACGTTGATCGAGAGGGGCATGTGATGAGGAAACAAGGACAAACCGGAGGCTATGTAGGGATCGATGTAAGCAAGGCGACCCTGGACATCTCGCTACGGCGAGAGGGTGTGCGGACCCAGCTCAAGCAGCAGGAAAACACACCAGCCGGGATCAAGGCGGTGGTCAGGCTCATGAAGAAGATCAGTCCGACCCTGGTGGTGTTTGAACCGAGTGGAGGATATGAGCGGGCCTTGGCGCAAGCGCTGGGTGGCGCGCAGATTCCATTTGCCATGGCGAATGCGCGCAAGGCGCGGGACTTCGCGCGATCTGGGGCGTATGAGGCAAAGACGGACAAGGCGGACGCGGCCATGTTGGCCCATTACGGCGAGGCACATAAGCCAGCGGTATATGCGTTGGCAAGCGCGAAACAACAGGCACTGGCGGCCTTGAGGACGCGCCGAACGCAGGTCATGAAGGATCTGGTGGCTGAAAAGAATAGGCGCGGGTTGGCCCACGCGTGCGTGAAGAAGTATCTTCAGGAATCCATCAAAACCCTGGAAAACCAGATCGAAGCCGTTGATGAGGACATTCAGGACCTGGTCCGCGACGACCCGGAATGGACGCAAAAGCAAACCTTGATGACACAGGTCACGAGCATCGGCGTCGTGACCGCTGCTGCGTTGCTTGCCGAGATACCCGAACTGGGCACGGTCGGGCGCAAGACGGTTGGCAGATTGGCGGGCCTTGCGCCCATGCCCGAAGACAGCGGTCAACACAAATCCCGACGCAGAATCTCCGGTGGACGACCCGAGGTGAGGGCAGCCCTGTATATGGCAACCGTGAACGCCACACAACACAACCCGGTCATTGCTGCGTTCTATAACAAGATGATCAAGGCCGGCAAACTACCAAAGGTGGCCTTGACTGCGTGCATGCGCAAGCTCTTGGTCACCCTGAACGCAATCCTAAAGACTGGCCAACCTTGGGAGGATCGGTCGCCAGCAAGCGCCTGACGAAACCCACCCTCGTTTTCAGCCGCGGCACTCGCGCTTCATGGCAGTCTGGTTGCCTGGTCTGTCAAGGGTCGCGCGCGAGGCGTCAGCCGAGCACGCGTGCCCTTGACAGACCAGGCTGGCGGCCTACGATGAGGGAGGGTTCGCCGCGTCACTTGACAAAACAGTGCGACAG
>JBKJNW010000001.1:0-4593 GCA_046593335.1 Chthoniobacterales bacterium
CCATCGGCATTCCCCACTCCACCAGCGCGGCGTCGATCGCTTCGGCCGCGACGCCCTGCTGGAAAAGCTCCGCCGCCTCCAGGAGATAGGGAAAGAGAACGCGGTTGACCAGAAAGCCAGGGCTGTCCCTCACGACGACGGGGATCTTGCCGATCTGGCGGGCGAAATAGAGCACGCGATCTTTCGTTTCGTCGGAAGTCTGCTCTCCAATCACCACCTCGATCAGCTTCATCCGGCTGACCGGATTAAAAAAATGCATTCCGATGACGCGGCCCGGATGTTTCGTTTGCGCGGCGAGGTCGCTGATCGAAAGGGCGGACGTGTTCGTCGCGAGAATGTCGGTGTCGTCGATTTTGGTGTCGAGATCGTGGAAAATGGCGCGCTTGATTTCGATTTTCTCGGAGGCGGCTTCGATCACGATCTGCACTTCGCGCATCGGACCGGGATTGGACGAGGCGACAATGCGGGAGCGGCCTTCCTTCGCCTTCTCCTCGCTCATGAGCCTGCGTTTGACCGCTTCGCCGTAAGTTTTCTCAATGTTGCCGAGGCCGCGGTCGAGCTGCTCGGCGTTGACGTCGCGCAGGATGACGGAAATTCCGCGCGCGCTGAGCCATTGCGCGATCCCCGAACCCATCACGCCCGCGCCGATGACGGCGGCGTGCGTAAACTTTTCGTTAGGCGCTTTCCCGGCACCCTTGCGATATTTGTCGGCTAAGAAAAAATTGCGGATCAGGTTCCGGGTCGATTCGGTTTCGCCAAGCTCGACGATGGCGTCGAGCTCGAGGGCGAGCGATTCCTCGATCGAATTGGTCAGGCTGTGATTGATGATGTCGGCCGCGCGCGCGGGCGCGGGATTTTGGCTGGCGGAGGCGTGAATCGGTTTCGGCAGCTCGAGGATGACGCTCTTCATTTTATGCTCGTGCGGCTTGAGGTTGGCCCGGGCGGTTTCGAGCAATTTCTCCTGCGGCACCACCTGATCGACGAGACCGAGTTTCAAAGCGTCCGCGGCAGAATAGAGCTTGCCTTTGAGAATCACTTCCGCGGCGGGTTCCGGCCCGATCAGGCGCGGAAGACGGGTCGCTCCGCCCCAGGCTGGAACGAGACCAAGCGTGGTCTCGGGCAAACCGATCCGGGTCGCGGGCGCGTCCGAGGCGACGCGATAATCACAGGCCAGAGTGATCTCGTAGCCGCCGCCGGCACAAGCGCCGTGGATTGCGGCGACGGTCGGAATTGGCAGCGCCGCGAGTCGATTGAACGTCCGTTGCCCTTCCGCGATAAAGGCGCGCATCTCGCCCGACTGAGCCTGGCGCAGGAGCGTCTGCAAATCGGCGCCGGCGATGAAAATCGACTTCTTGGCGGAGAGAACAATGACGCCGCTCACCTCGGAATTTTTTTCAATAAAATCGAGATGCTCGCTCAAATCGCGCATGGTCGTGGCATCGAAGATGTTCGCGCCGGAATCCGGCCGGTCGAAAGTGAGGAGGCAGACGCCGTCTTTACCGATTTTACGCCGGATCGTGCTCGCCGCAGAAGAAGATGTCATCTGTTCTAGTTTGGCCGCTTTCGGGGAAAATCCAAGCGCGCCAGACGGGAAAGCCTTCCGCCCGGCCGGCGCGGAGTGGGAGCTCCGTGGCGCGCCAGGGTGAGCGCGCGCGACAATAATTGCGCGCTGTGAACGGCGGTGTTACAACCTCGTGGCCTCAGTCGGGAGCGCCGTTTCGCGCGGTTATGGTCGGCAAGATTCTCATACCCGAAATCCAGAGCATGATCGCGGCGCGGGAATTCAGCGCGCTGCGCGAACTCTTTTCCGAGATGCCGCCGGCCGATGTGGCGGAAATCATTCTCGATCTGCCGGAGGATGAGCAGGTCATCATCTTCCGCATCCTGCCGCACGTGCTGGCGGCGGATGTCTTTGAGTACCTCGACGTGGACGTCGAGGCGCAGCACCAATTGCTCCGCGGCATGGCTCACGAACAGGTCGTCTCGATTTTGAACGAGATGTCGCCGGACGATCGCACCGCGCTGCTCGAGGAACTGCCGAGCGCGGCGGCGCGCCAGCTCATCCGGCTGCTCACCCCGGAAGAGCGCCGGATCGCGCAAGCCCTGCTTGGTTACCCGGAAGGGAGCGTCGGCCGTTTGATGACGCCGGACCTGGTCGCGGTCGACGCCAGTTGGACGGTGGGCGAAGTGCTGGCCTACATCCGAGAAAATGGCCAGGACTCCGAGACGCTGAACGTGATCTATGTGGTCGACGATCGCGGGAAGTTGGTCGACGACATCCGGATCCGGGAATTCCTGCTCAAGCCGCTCGAGACCAAAGTGAGCGACTTGATGGACGAAAATTTCGTCTTCCTCAACGTGACCGATTCGCAGGAGGAAGCGGTCAATATTTTCCGAAAGTACGACCGGAGCGCGCTTCCGGTGCTCGACTCCAGCGGCGTCCTGGTCGGCCTGGTCACGATCGACGACATGCTCGACGTCGCGGAAGAAGAAGCGACCGAAGACATCCAGAAATTTGGCGGCATGGAGGCGATGGAAGAGCCCTACATGCGCATCCCGCTCTGGCGAATGGTGCGGAAACGCGCCACCTGGCTGGTCGTCCTTTTCCTCGGGGAAATGCTGACCGCTTCGGCGATGGGTTATTACAAAGGCGCGATCGCAAAGGCGGTCGTCCTCGCGCTTTTCCTGCCGATGATCATCTCGAGCGGCGGCAACTCCGGTTCGCAGGCTTCGATGTTGATCATTCGCGCGATGGCGCTCGGGGAAGTGACGCTGGCGGATTGGTGGCGGGTGATGCGAAAAGAAATCATCGCCGGGTTAATGCTCGGGTGCGTGCTCGGATCGATCGGCTTTCTGCGCGTGGCGATCTGGGCGCAGTTCTCCGATGTCTACGGTCCGCATTGGATGCTGGTCGGGTTCACGGTAGGGCTGGCCCTGATTGGGGTGGTCCTTTGGGGATCGCTCGCCGGTTCGATGTTGCCGTTTGTCCTGCGCCGGTTGGGGGCGGATCCGGCTACCTCTTCCGCGCCGTTCGTGGCGACGCTGGTCGATGTGACCGGTTTGGTGATTTATTTCAGCATCGCGCTCATGATCCTGCGTGGCTCGATGCTTTAGCGACTGATTGTGGTCGAACCTCAGCGACGTTTTCGATCACGAGCACGAGCACGATTGGATGGGAGAGGACGAGTCGTTAGGCGACGAGGACGCCGCTTTCGATTTCGACCCACTCTTTTTGCGCCCGCGAATCGGCGACGGCCTGCACCACCCGCATGTAGCGGACGCCGTCCTCGAAGTCGGGATGGGGATTGATCCGGCCGCGCGATTTCACCGCCGCGATGAAATCATCCTCCACATTCCAGGCGGTCTCGAGATCCGGAGTCAGCTCCACCACGCGCAAGGCACGATCGCCAACCCGCCCCGCGTGGACTACGTCGGAGCCGAAGTCATAAGTGAAGGCGCCGAGATCGCCGTAAACTTCCAGCCGATCCGCGGGCGCATGGGCGTCGACTCCGCTGAACTCGAGGACGCCTTCCATCCCATTTTCGAAGGTGCAAAGCACAGTCAGCATGTCCGGGATCAGCACCTCGTAACCCTGTCGCAGCGGTTGCAAAATCTGTCCGCGGGCGAAAACGCCGGTGATATCGCCGAACCAACTTTGCAAGAGCTCGGCAAAAATCCCAAGGGTCAGGACGTTGAGCCCGCTCATCTCGACCCGTTGCCGCCAATGCGCTGGGGCATCGGGATCAAGGAAGGCGCTGTTCAAGCTTTGCAGGCGCAGATGATGCGGCCGCCCGATGATTTCTTCCGCGAGGAGTTTTTGCACCAGCAGATCGCCGCGCATGCCATGTGGCGGCGGGCATAGCATCGTGACCAGCTCGGGATATCGCCGCGAAGCGACCAGCATCTCGTTCGCCTCGATCAAATCCATCGCCATTCGGGCCTGGCAAAAGACGTGTTTCCCCGCCTCCAGCGCCGAGATCGTGACGGCGGAATGCATGTAGGGCGGGGTGCCGATCCAGACGATATCGAGGTCCGGCAGGCCGAGGAGTTCGGCCCAGTTCTGCATCGGCGTGGCGTGCGGAGCATGTTCCCGGCAGAATTTATCGGCGCTTTCGTAAGTTGAATTACAGACCGCCACCACCTCAACATCGGGATGGCGTTGCAACGCCGGCAGGTGCCGTCGCAGGACGATTTCTCCCGCCCCGACGATTCCGACCCGCAACTTTTGGTGGGTTTTGTGGTTCATGAACGTGCGACTTTTGGCTTTATGCCCGGGAGAGCTGATTTGACCACGGTTTGCAATCTCTGTTCAACTCTGAAATGGCCGCGGGGGTGAACTCGTTTAGTTGCAACCTGTTCGTCATGTTTCCTCAACTAATGAGCGTCGCGCCATCCCGGTATTGCCGATTGAACTCTGGGTTCGTGGCCGGTGAAGGAATCGCTTGACCATCTCAGCGAGCGACGGCAGCTTACGCACCTCTCAAGCCCGGCTTATGTCAAAAGTTTGCAGTATTACAGGATCAAAACCCACTCGCGGCAGCGTCATCCACCGCCGTGGCATGGCAAAGAAGAAGGGCGGCGTCGGCCGTCACG
>JBKJNW010000036.1:0-4103 GCA_046593335.1 Chthoniobacterales bacterium
CCACCAGAAGGAGCGCGGGATGGCGAGACGATTGCCAGAACGAGAGCGCCGCCAGCGCCGCCGCAACGAGCGAGAAATAGGAAATCGCATCGGCGTGAATCCCAAGACGAACGCAAACATTCGTTGCCCCACGCGCGGTCGAGCGAAACACTTCCGCGATCGGTCGGCGCGAAGCCGGTTGGTAGGCTGGCGGCATGCGCCTAGGCTTGCCGAATTCACGGACGAATGTCCACGCGGATCAGTCCAGTCGTGCCCGCCCGGGTCGTAAAGCCGCTGCCTAGGCTTGGTGAAAATGTTGCGCGAACGGCGTCGGCTTCTAACCCAGCGCTCCCCGGAAAGACCCATGTCGTTAGGCGGGTCAAACCGAGGCGGGATGCTGCGCCTGCGGGCGACACGCCCGCCTCTACACTTCGTTAGGCGTCGTCGCCCGACCCTTCACCCTTGACCGCTTTCTGGCCGCGCAACTTTGCCTGGATGAAGAGATCGATGTCGCCATCCATCACTGCCTGCACGTTGCTCGTCTCGGCACCGGTGCGGTGATCCTTCACCATCTGGTAGGGCTGGAAAACATAGGAGCGGATCTGGCTCCCCCAGGCGACATCGCCTTTTTCGCCGTATTGCCGGTCGATCTCTGCCCGTTTTTTGTCCTGCTCGAGTTCGTAGAGTTTTGCCTTCAACATTTTCATCGCGAGCTCACGATTGCGGCCCTGGCTGCGCTCGGCCTGGCAGGCCACGACGATCCCGCTCGGCTTATGCACGATGCGAACCGCGGTCTCGACTTTGTTCACGTTCTGTCCGCCTTTGCCGCCAGCGCGGAAGGTGTCGACCTCGATGTCGACCGGGTTCACTTCGATCGGCGCGGAGTCGGCGATTTCCGGCGTGACGTCGACGCTGGCAAAGGAAGTATGCCGCCGCTTGTTGGCGTCGAAAGGCGAGATGCGCACCAGCCGGTGCACCCCGCGCTCGGTGTTGAGATACCCGTAGGCGTATTCGCCGCTGACCAGGAGCGTGATCGATTTGATTCCGACCTCTTCGCCTTGCTGAATGTCGATGGTTTGGGAGCTGAATCCGCTGCGTTCGATCCAGCGCTGATACATGCGCAACAGCATGTCGGCCCAATCGCAAGATTCCGTGCCGCCCGCGCCGGAGTGGATGGTGACGAAGGCGTTTGAGCGATCGTTTTCGCCCGAAAGAAATTGCCGAAGTTCGAACTCCTCCAGTTTCTTCACCAGCAGCACGTGCTCCGCCGCGATTTCCTTTTCCGCCGCAGCGCGCGCGGGCGGAGCGCTTTCTTCCGCCGCCAGTTCCTGGAGCGCTTCGAAATCGTCGAAGGTGCGCTGCAACTCCTGCATCGGGTTGATCAAACCGCGCAGGCGAGAAACCTCTTCGACATCGCCCTGAGCGCGCTCGCGGTTGGACCAGAAGTCCGCGGCCGCCATCCGCGTCTCGAGTTCGGTCAGGCGGTCTTGCAGTTTTGGCAGGTCAAAGAAACCTCCGCAGTTCGCCGACGCGGGCGCGCAATTCTTCTGCGTTGATCGCTTCTACTTCCGTGGCCATGAGGGGAAGATAATCGGACTCGCCCGCCTGCCAAATCGATCAGCCCTGGGAATGCGCGAAACCCGCGATTGCTTCCAAAATTCGCTGGTCGACTTCCTCCTGGGTTTCGCCTGCCTGCTTGAGTTGGCGCTTGCTCACGCCTAACGAATGATCGCCTTCCTCCACGAGGTGGAGCGCGTTCGGCGCCGTCATCTCGCGCCGCACCTCCGCCAGGAGGTCGAGCGGGCAGAGCTTGTCCCGCGTTCCCTGCACGAAAAGGATGGGCCTGCCTAACGACCGCAAAACCTCGTCCCGCAGTTTGCCGCGGTCGCCCATCGCGCAGAGCGGGTAACCGAGACAGATCAGGCCGCTCACCTCTTCCTCCAGCGCGAGATGACAGCCGATCCGGCCGCCCATGCTTTTGCCGATGAGATAAAGCGGCCGGTCGGGGCCGGCCTTAGCCCGCACCTGGACGAGGGCGGCGCGATGAGCCGCGACCAACTGCGGCAGGCGATCGGGCGGGCCGCGCCCGGCGCGCATGTAATCGTAATCGAACGTCGCGACCTCGCCGATGCCCCGCAGCCGCTCCCGCCAGCGTTGCATCCAGGGATGCGATGAGGGCGCGCCCGCCCCCGGCGCGAAAAGGAAAAATGGCTTTGGCATCCCGGCACTTTACCTTCACGATCTCTCATCTCGAAAGATCTGATGAAACCGCCGCCCCCTGTCCGCCCGATTTCCCTGTCCGAAATCCGCGCCGCGCGCGAACGGATCGCGGGCACGATCTTTCGCACCCCGCTCGTTAGGCTGGAACTCGGCCCGGATTTTCCCGACATCCGTCTCAAGCTCGAAAACCTCCAGCCGATCAACGCCTACAAGCTGCGGGGCGCGGCCAACGCGGTTGCCCTTCTGCCCGAGGCCGAGCGAGCGGCCGGAGTCTGGACGATCAGCGCGGGCAACGCCGGCCAGGGCGTAGCCTACGCGGCGCGCAAAGCGGGCGTGCCCTGCACCGTTGTCGCGATCGAGACCGCGCCAGCCTCGAAGCTCGAGCGCATGCGCGCGCTTGGGGCGACATTGATCAAGGTCCCCTACCACGTCGCCTGGCGGGCACTGGAGGATCGCTCCTTTCCCGGTGCCGAAGGAACTTTCATCCATCCTTTCGACGATCACGATTTCATCGCCGGCCATGCCACAATGGGCCTGGAGATCTTGGAAGACGCGCCCGAGACCAAGGCGGTGATCGTGAGCATCGGCGGCGGCGGGCTCCTGACCGGAGTGGGCAGCGCGATCAAGGCGCTGCGGCCGGAGATTAAAATATTCGGGGTCGAACCGGAGACAGCAGCGCCGATGTCGCTCTCTCTCGCCGCCGGCCGGCCACAGCAATTCAAGGACTGGAAAGCTTCGTTCGTCGACGGAGCGGGCGGGCAGAGCGTTTTCCCGCGGATGTGGGAACGGATGCAACCTTTGATCGACGGTTCGTTAGTCGTTAGTCTGGAAGAAACGCGGCACGCGCTGCGGTTGCTGGCGGAGAAAGCGCGGGTGATCGCGGAAGGAGCGGGCGCGATGCCGCTGGCCGCGGCCCTGACGGGAAAAGCCGGACCGGGCCCGATCGTTTGCATCGTTTCGGGCGGCAACATCGACATGGAAAAGTTCAGTGCCCTGATCGGGCAGACCTAGCCTAACGACATGTGGCTCGGCGAAGAAGAAGTGCGCTCTCTCCTGCGAATGGAGGAGTTGATCCCGGCGATGGCGAATGCGCTGCGCGACCTCTCAGAGGGCCGGGTCGAGCAACCGGTGCGGCTGGTTTTGCCAGTGGCGGAGCACCAGGGTTTTTTCGGCGTCATGCCGGCCTTAGGCGGGGGCGCGCTCGGGGCCAAGCTCGTCACTTTTTACCCGGAGAACACCGGGCTGCCGACGCACCACGCTATCATCCAGCTCTTTCGACCGGAAACGGGCGAACCGCTCGTGACCATGGACGGACGTTTGATCACCGAGATGCGGACCGCGGCGGTCTCCGCCGTGGCGACCGATCTCCTCGCGCGTCGCGAAGTCGGCGTTCTCGCCATTCTCGGTTCCGGCGTCCAGGCGCAGAGCCATCTCGAAGCGCTTCGCATCGTTAGGCAATTTCGCGAAGTGCGGGTCTGGAGTCCGCGGAACGCCGGCGAGTTTGCGAAAAAAATTGGCGTCTCCGCCGTCGCCAGCGCGGAAGAGGCGGTGCGCAGCGCGGACGTGGTGGTGGTCGCGACCGCAGCGACGAGCCCGGTCCTGAAGGGCGCCTGGTTGTCCCCCGGCACGCACATCAACGCGGTCGGCGCGACCCGGCCGAACTGGCGCGAGCTGGACGACGAAGTTCTGCGCCGGTCGCGCATTTACGTCGAGTCGCGGGAAGCGGCCAGCCAAGAATCCGGCGATGTCATCGCGGCCGGCAAAATTCTGAGCGAACTGGGCGAAGTCATCGCCGGATCGAAGTCTGGGCGCGAAGCCGACGATGAAATCACGCTCTACAAATCCGTCGGAGTCGCGATCGAAGACATCGTCGCGGCCAACCTGGTCTATGACCGCGCCGTTGC
>JBKJNW010000060.1:0-6268 GCA_046593335.1 Chthoniobacterales bacterium
TCGCGACCTGCTCGCCCTCGCCGCCAAGACGACCTGGGCCAATGGGGACCCTTTCCAGGTCGGCATCGCGCTCCACTACGGCAGCGTCACCTGCGGCAACGTCGGCATCGACGCCCAGCGCGACGCCACCATCATCGGCGACCCGGTCAACACCGTCTTCCGGCTTGAGGGAGTGATGAAAGAACTCAACCAGAAAGTCCTGCTCTCGGCCGATTTCCAGGAGCATTTACCGGCCAGCGAAAAACTGACCGATCTCGGCGAACGCAAGCTCAAGGGCAAACAGCAGCTCGTTCGGATCTTCGGCTTGGGCTAGCCTAGGAGCCGGAAGCCCCGCGATTCCGCAACAGCGTCTGGCGAGATGCCGGGATTACTGTTCACAGCATCATCTGCGCATTCCACGTCTTGCGGACTGCAGCAGAATCAGCGGGGCTGAGAGTACCCAGACGGCGCGGAAAGATGGACTTTTCCGCGGTCACCAGGCGATCAAGCCGTGCGGTCGACGGCTTGAGCAGTCCAGCCGGCTGCCAGTCGGCGATACTAACATCCAGCGGGCCGGAGCGCTGGACAGAAGTCACTCGACAAATCACCGCATCCTCTCCGAGATCGAAAAGGACGATCGCTGGCCGCACTTTGCCTGTCGCCCCGGAGGTCAGAGGGAACTGGCAAAGGAAACCTCGCCGAACATCTCAGCGGCAGGAATCGTAGATGGCGTCCTCTGGCGGATCGTCGCGGAGAAACTGCGCGTACGCCCCGAGCCGCCAATCAGCCTCCTCGGAATCGGCCCCCGTCAGCACGATGATGCGCGCTTTCCCGGTCTTGGTCAGTTGCGCGGCCACTTCGCTGGGGATGGGAGGGACGGACGCGCCGCTTAACTCGGTAGTAAATTCAACTGCGTTCATACGCTCGAAGGACAGGTTGGCTGGCTTCCGGATGGAAGCTATAATCGCCCGACTGATTTTCGGACCTCAGCCAGCACTTACTCGCCGAGAATTGCCTGCACGCGACCGGAACGAACCTCGTGCGCATCTACGGGCTCGCGTAAACACTGGCTTCCAGCCTGCGCCGGTCTCAGAATTCGTTTGGCAGATATCGATTATACGCGCTGGGGAAAATCGACCGCCCTCTGCAAAGGCCAACTTCCTTCGAGTCCCCACCCCGCTCAAGTTTCGCGATTGAGCGACAGCTCGAAGAAGCTCTCGAAAACCAATCATTGCACGCTTGTTGGGCGTAGCTTTTACTCGGGGCGCGGCCTACCTTGAGGATGTGACGCCACTGACCGGCCTTGGCAGAAAGGCAGAAAACGGAGCGATCGCATTCGCCTCCTCCCACTGGAGCACGGTCTTAACCGCGCAAGGTGAATCAGCGGCGGCGGAAGAAGCACTGGAGCGACTTTACCGCATCTACTGGTGGCCACTTTATAATTTCGTTAGGCGGCAGGGCCGCTCGCCTGAGGAAGCGCAAGACCTCACCCAGGATTTTTTTGCCCTGCTCCTCCCGCGAAATGACTTCGACGCAGTTCGAAGAGAGAAGGGGCGGTTACGTTCTTATCTGCTGGCCTCACTCAAGAATTTCCTGGCTAAGGCGCATCGCTGCGCGATGGCCGTCAAGCGCGGTGAAGGTCGACCGCTTGTCTCATTGGAAGAACTGCGCGCGCGGGAGTGCGCGGATCACGAGCCGGCGGATATGTTGAGCGCTGACCGGATTTATGAGCGCCGATGGCCTTTAACAGTGCTGGAGCAAGTGCTCGCGCGGCTCGGAGAAGAACATCAGGTCGCAGGCAGGTCCGCGTTGTTCGAGCAGTTAAAGCAAATGCTCACTGACGATCCGGGCCGACTCTCGCAGGCGAAGATCGCGTAGGAATTAGGAATGACCGAAAATGCGGCGAAGGAAGCGGAGATTATCGCCACCACCATTCCACCGACCGATGATTGAGTCGGCCATCGTCGCGACTCTGCCACCTGACGGATACACCGCAATTGTCCGGGGCAAGGATGACACGGCGGTCTTGCGCTGGTGGAAGTCTATTAGTTAATTAATTGAAATAGTATCATAGATACAACTCAGACTGCGTTTCGCGTTATCCGTTGACCGCCCGGCCACACCGGGACTGCGAGGCTGGTTATGTTTCTTTTTTTTCCCTTTTTTGTATCGCATTTCGCATTGAAGGGGAATGAGACCGTGCGATGACTGATTCACCGAGCCGGGAAGTGCTGGAGTTCAATGCGGCGCTGGAGTTGCCGGCAAACGAGCGGGCCGGCTACTTGAGCGAAAGCTGCCGCGACGATGCCGAAACATTGGGCCGCGTTGTAGCATTGCTCGAGGCGCACGAACGCGCGGGCGCTTTCTTGCAGGAGCCACCCGACAGGGCCACCGCGACTGCTCCGGTAGAGTGCAGCCTGCCGGAACCACCGGGAGAAAAGTGCGGCGATCAAGTCGGGCGCTACAAGCTCCTTCAGCAAATCGGCGAAGGCGGCTGCGGGGTGGTTTACATGGCGGAACAGCAGGAACCGATTCATCGCCGAGTCGCCCTCAAGGTCATCAAGCTGGGCATGGACACGAGAGAGGTCATGGCCCGCTTCGAAGCCGAGCGGCAGGCACTGGCGATGATGGATCATCCCAACATTGCCAAAGTGTTTGATGCCGGCGCGACGGAAACCGGCCGTCCCTACTTCGTCATGGAATTGGTCCGCGGGGTGAAGGTGACCGATTTCTGCGATGAGAACAAGATTTCTACCGAAGAACGGCTCCAGCTATTCATTCAGGTTTGTCACGCTATCCAGCACGCGCATCAAAAGGGTGTCATTCACCGCGACATCAAACCGACGAACATTTTGGTCCCGCTGAACGACGGCGTGCCGGTGCCGAAGGTTATTGATTTCGGGATCGCCAAGGCGACGCAAGGCAAGTTAACGGACCAGACGCTTTTTACCGCATTTGAACAATTCATTGGCACGCCGGCCTACATGAGTCCGGAGCAGGCGGTCATGACCAGTTTGGAAGTGGATACGCGCAGCGACATCTACAGCCTCGGTGTGCTTCTCTACGAACTGCTCACTGGTCAAACGCCGTTTGCGCAAAGGGAATTGCTCGCTTCTGGCCTGGACGAGATGCGCCGCACCATTCGCGAGAAAAACCCGGTCCGTCCGTCCACGCGACTCAGCGCGATGGTGGCAGGCGATCTGATTACTGTCGCCAAGAATCGCGGATCACAGCCGCCGCAATTGATCCATCTCGTCCGCGGCGACTTGGATTGGATCGTGATGAAATGCCTGCAAAAAGATCGCGCCCGCCGCTACGAGACGGCCAACGGATTGGCGATGGACGTCGAGCGGCATCTGCATCACCAACCGGTGCTCGCCGGCCCGGACACGCGGGCTTATCGCGTGGCGAAATTTGTCCGACGCCATCGCGCCTCCGTCACGTTTGCGAGTTTAATTTTCGTCGCGCTGGTGGGCGGATTGACCGGCACGATTACGCAGACGCGCCGAGCCACACAGCACGCTCGCTTGGAGGAAGCGCAGCGCCGTCGCGCGGACGAAGCGGCGCGCGCCGCGAAGCAGGAACGCGATTTCGCGCTCCGCCAGCTTTCCCGCGCCGAAGCGATCAACGATCTCAACTCGTTCCTGCTCTCCGACGCCGCGCCGGCCGGCAAATCGTTCACGGTCGGCGATCTTCTGGCGCAGGCCGAACGCCTGATTGACCAGCAAACCGGAGGACCCGACGACGATCGCGTGGAACTCCTGGTCGCGCTCGGCCGCCAATACGAACAACAGGAGCAACACGCGAAAGCGCGCGAGTTGCTCGGCAAGGCCTACACGCTTTCGCGCGGGCTGCCTCAACCGGAAGTCCGCGCCAAGGCCGCTGCCGCCTACGGCGATGCCATTGCCAACACCGGCGAATATGCCCACGGCGAGAAGCTCATCGAGGAAGCGTTGGCGGAATTGGGCGACGCGCCTCAGTCCGCTTTGGCGCGAATTTTCTGTCTGCTGCGCGGCAGTCATGTCGCCCGCGAGCACGGCCAGGCAGAGTTGGGAATCCAACGCGCCCTCACCGCGCAACGGTTGCTGCGCGAATCGGGTCAAGGCTCGCCGTTGCTGGAGTTGACGGTGGCGATGGATATCGCCGAGTCGTATCGCAAGGCGGGATGGCTTCGCCAGGCGGCGAACGCTTTCCAGGAGGCTTTCAAGCAGCTCTCCGCACTGGGTCGAGGCGAAACGGACAAAGCCGCGACGCTCTTGAACAACTGGGCTGTCGCGGTTGAGGTTCTGGGTCAGCCGCGGCAAGCCGAGCGCCTTTACCGCCAGGCCGTCGCGATCGAAACCGCCGAGGGTAATGCGGAAACCGTTTCGCCGATGCTCCTCAATAACCTGGCGCGCACCCTGATTGAACTTCAGCGTTACCCTGAAGCGGTGGAGTGCGTCGATCGCGCCGAGGCCAAGGCGCGCCGCCAAGGCGCGGAGGGCGTGGTCAGCATGTGCCTGGGCGTTCGCGGGGCAGTTTGCCGCGAACTGGGACAACTTGATCGGGCCGCCGCTGCGCTGCGCGAGTTCGAGTCGCGCTGGAAAAAATTGTTCCCGCCCGGACACATCGGGTTTGCCGGCATCGCATCGCAACATTCCCTGCTCGACCTGGCGCGCGGCGATCCGTCGGCCGCCTTGGCCAGCGCGAACGACGCCATTGCCATTTGCGAGGCGACGCCGGAAGGCCTCGACCGGCTGATGGTTTTGCTGACGCGCCGGGCAAGGGTGCGCATGCAATTGCAGCAGTTCGAGGAAGCGCGGGCGGACTCGGCCCAGGCATTGCAACTGGCGCAGAAAATCGCCGGACCGGGCGAGCTGACCTCCACGATTGGCCGCGCTTACCTGGCCTTGGGGCGCGCCCTCAAAGCGCAAGGCAAGCTCGACGAAGCGCGCGCGGCTTACGCGGCGGCAGTGAAACATTTGGAATCGTCGCTCGGGAAAGAGCATGCGGAAACGATCGAAGCGGTCATGGGCGCGAATCCATAGTCCGTCTCACGGTCAGTCTTGTCACCAACGCTCGTTCTCGTCCTCCTCCTCGTCCTCGTCCTCGATCTTCTGTTCCTTTTCGAAGGACGAGGAGGAGGACGAGAACGAGGACGATTCACAGACTGACAATGTCCGAACATTTCTATCTGAGACTCCGGACAGAAAATGTCGTGACGATCGGGGCGATTTTTGCCAGCCTCGCCGCAAGATGCGCGCGGGCATAAGTGAGGCGACCCAACTACTCAACGCCATTGAAAACGGCGATGCCAAAGCCGCCGACCAACTCTTACCGTTGGTCTATAACGAATTGCGCCGACTCGCCTCGAGCAGGATGGCGCACGAAGCCCCCGGCCACACGCTTCAGCCCACCGCCCTCGTCCACGAAGCCTGGCTGCGGCTCGTGGGCAATCAGTCTCCGATGTTCCAGAACCGCGCGCACTTTTTTGCGGCCGCGGCCGAGGCGATGCGGCGAATCCTCATCGAACGCGCCCGCTACAGACGAGCCGCGCGTCACGGCGGTGGCCAGCAGCGCGTGGACCTGGAGCAAGTGGAGCTGCCTTTTCCCGGCGACGACGACCAACTCCTTGCCCTCAACGAAGCGCTCGAAGAGCTCGCCGCCGCGCACCCGTTCGAAGCCGAACTGGTGAAGCTGCGCTATTTCGTCGGCCTGACGCATGAGGAAACTGCCGCGGCGCTCGGCATTTCCGTGCGCACGGCGAAAAACTACTGGGCCCATGCCCGGGCCTGGTTGTTCCGCGCGATCACCGGCGCGGGGACAGCGGAATGACTTGGCAGTGGCATTGCGCAAAGGCGCCGCCACGCCTGGGCAGACTCGTTTCGAGTTGGCCGACAGCTCTCACGCTGGGAAACCGTAATCGCTCTTTCGGCCTCTTCCCTTGGCCGCCTCAGATTTGTGAGTTCCCGCTCCCAACTCGATTGCACGATTTCGCCCGGAATCTCGCATTACTTAACGATGACGTTTCTAACCAACGATAATGAAACCACACTCCTCAAATTCTGGTCGGGCGAAACAATCATCTGGCAGACGCACGGGCATCAGGAGATGGCTAATCCTCCTGAGCAGCGCTTTGCTGGTTCTGCCGTCCGCCAGGTCGGTGAACGCGCAGGGCTTGCTCTACACGGTTACCAGCACGGGCGACGGCGACCTGGTTGGATCGAGTGATTTCTGCGACGATGGCTCCGGCCAGTGCACTTTGCGCGCGGCCATCCAAGCCTCCAATCTTCACCCCGGCACCGATGGG
>JBKJNW010000230.1:0-18868 GCA_046593335.1 Chthoniobacterales bacterium
GAGGCAAGTCGGCCGTGAGCTGGTCCTTCCGGCCGCCGGATGACGCCGACGGTTGGGCGGTCGACATCCGCAACGTGATCAAGAAGACGAAGGTGCGCTGAAAATTTTTCCCTCGAAGCCAGCGAGAAACGAGCCAGAAGATGGCTCGTGTCACCGGCGATGAACGCGCGCACCTTTTTCACGGAACTAAAACGACGGCGCGTTTACACCGTCGCGGTCACCTATCTCGTCGTCGCCTGGTTGCTCATTCAGGTCGCCACCCAGGTCTTTCCGTTTTTCGATGTTCCGAACTGGGTGATCCGGCTGGTGGTGCTTTTGATCATGCTCGGTTTCCCTATTGCCCTCGTTATCTCATGGGCCTTCGAGCTCACCCCCGAGGGCTTGAAGCGGACCGAGGATGTTTCGCCTAACGATTATAATCCGAAATGGAGCGTGCGGAAGTTCGCGGCGCTGCTTATCTCGATCGCACTTCTAGGCTCCGGGCTCTTCTTTTTCCGGATCTCCCAGAGGTCATCGTCCGCCCCGGCCGCCGCGCTCCCGGAAAAGTCGATTGCCGTTCTGCCATTCGAAAATTTGAGCGCGGAAAAGGCCAATGCCTATTTCGCCGATGGCATCCAGGATGAGATTCTAACCCGCCTCTCGAAGATTGCGGACTTGAAAGTCATCTCCCGTACTTCCACTCAGCATTACGAAAGCGCTCCGGAAAACCTGCCGGAGATCGCCCGGCAGTTGGGCGTGGCTTACATCCTTGAGGGCAGCGTGCAGAAACAAGGCGACCGGGTGCACGTCAACGTGCAGTTAATCAGAGCGATGGATGACTCCCATCGTTGGGCGGAGAGTTACGATCGCGAACTCGTCGATATCTTCTCGGTCGAGAGCGAGGTGGCGAGAGCGATTGCGGATCAGTTGCGCGCCCATCTAACCGGGCGGGAAGAGAAAGTGGTGGCGGATGTTCCGACGGACAACCCGGCGGCCTATGACAGTTATCTGCGCGGCCTCGCTTTTACCCTGAAAACGCAAAACACGCCGGCGAACTATCTTGGCGCGCAAAAACATCTCAAGGAAGCGGTCCGGCTGGATCCGAAATTTGCGCTGGCCTGGTCCCTTCTCTCCTACGTCGATGCGCGTGGCTACCACACGACGAATCTGCCACCGACGAGCGCGCTGCGGAATGAGGCGCAGCAGGCGAGCGAGACCGCGCTCTCGCTCGACCCTAATCTCGGCGAAGCCTGGGTGGCCAAAGGCTATTACCAATACGGCTGTGTCCGAGACTTCGAAAACGCCGTCCGTTGTTATCAGCGCGCCCGGCAGTTCCTCCCTAATAGCAGTCGCATTCCCGAGTCACTCGCCCTTCTGGCCCGCGATCGGGGTCAGTGGGAACAAGCCGGATCTTATTTCAAGGAAGCGGAACGGCTTGATCCGCGCAATTTGAGTCTGCTCACGCGCCACGCCCAATTCTATATCACGCTGCGGCGTTTCCCGGAGGCGCTGCTACAGCTTGATCGCATTCTGGAGATTGCGCCTAACGACATCGATGGCCTGGTGGAAAAGGGAGCGATCGCGCAGGCGGAAGGCGATTTGCCGAAGGCGGCTGCTTTTCTCGCCAAAGCTCAACCGGCAGCAGGCGATCCGACGGCCTGGGAGACAGTGGCGTATCAGGCGATCCTGGAACGCCGTCCGGAAACGGTGATTCCTGACTTGCAGAAGCTCCTCGCCCAGCCCGATCGGGACGTGGGCTATCTTAATGGCGAACTCCGCTTTTGGTTAGGCTGGGCCCAGCAGGTGGCGGGCGATCGGCCCGCGGCCGAGAAAACCTGGCGCGAAGCCCGGACGGAACTGCAAGCTTTTTTGAAGGACCAACCCGATAACTGGTCGCTTCTAAATGACCTCGCACTGGTCGCGGCCGGCCTGGGCGAGAAAGCGAACGCGTTCGCCTTGGTGGAGCGCGCCATCACCGATAACCCGGCCGAGAATGACGCGGCCAACGCGACGCAACGTCTCGAAACGCTGGCCCGCGTTGCCGCGAAATTGGGAGAACCCGATCGCGCCATTGCCGCGCTGCAAAAAATCCTGGCTGCGCCGGGCAACGGAGCGCTCGCCACCGGCATGTCTCTCACGCCTGCGTTGCTCCGGCTCGACCCCATGTTTGAGGAGCTGCGGAGCGATCCGCGTTTTCAAAAACTCGCATCTCCGGGCAAGCCGCAATAGCTTTGCGCGGTTGACCCGATGCTGGCCCTTGCGCGTGATCTCCCGACCTCGGCGGCGCTGCCTGATGCGCGGACATGAGTAATTTTTTCGCCGACCTGAAGCGGCGCAACGTATACAAAGTGGCTCTCGCCTACGCGGCCGTCGGCTGGCTGCTGATCGAAGTCGTGAGCCAGGTGTTCCCGGTTTTCGACATCCCCAACGGTGTCGTTAGGCTGGTCATCGTGGCCATCGTGCTCGGGTGGCCCGTTGCGATGACGATTGCCTGGGCTTTCGAATCAACCCCGCAGGGGATCGGTTCCATCTCCAATGCGGATCGCACTGCAGCGCCTACCGGGCCGCGATCGCGAGTTTGGATTTATGTCGTCCTTGTCGCTCTTCTTTTCGCCGCCGGGATGTTCTTGATCGGGCATCGCACCGCCGCCGTGCGGGCCGTGGCGCCCGCCGACTCGGAAAAATCGATCGCAGTGCTTCCTTTTGAGAACCTGAGCACGGACCAAAGCAATGCCTACTTCGTCAACGGAATGCGCGATGAGATTCTGACCAGTCTGGCACAGGTGCGCGATTTGAATGTCCGCTCGCGGACCTCGGCGCAGCGCTACGCGAAAAATCCCGCAAGCCTGGCCGCGATCGGCCGGGAGTTGCGGGTCGCGAACGTCCTCCAGGGAAGCGTGCAGAAAGCGGGCGAGGATGTCCTGATCAATGTCCAACTGGTCAAGACCGGCAGCGGCGAACAACTCTGGGCCCAGAGTTACCGGCGCAAGACCGGCGATGTCTTCGGCGTGCAGGGTGAAGTGGCACAACAGGTCGCGGACGCGCTCCGGATCAAACTCGCGCCGGAGCAGGCGCAACGTCTTCAGGTTCCGCCCACGACCAACCCGGCGGCGCACGATCTTTTCCTGCGCGGGCACGCCCTCGGGGCGCACGCCGACGAGCAAAGTCTGGAAGGAAAAATCGCGCTCCTCCAGCAGGCGGTGGCGGAGGATCCGCATTACGCGATGGCCTGGGGCGACCTGGCGGGCGCTTACCTGACGATTGCGGATGCCTACCGCGCACCGCTCGAAGTGCTCAGGCCGATGCGCCGCGCCGCGCTCATGGCAGTGCAGACCGATGAAGGCGCCGGGGTCGGCCATATTTGGTTAGGCGCGGTCTCGATGCTCTACGATCGCAATTTCCCCCTCGCCCGCCGCGAGCTGGAAAGGGCGGTCGCGCTCGGTCCGAATTCATCCGACGCCCACCGCTGGTTTGGGTGGTATCTTGCCCGGGTCGAACGCGATTATGACGGCGGCCAGGCCGAGTTGGAAAAAGCGCGCGCGCTCGATCCTTTCTACACCTGGCCGCTTATGTTTGAATGCTTCATCGAGATCGCGCGCGAAAGATACCAGCCGGCCATGCAGTTCGCGAAGCGCGTGATAGAAATCGATCCGCGTTTTTTTTACGATGTCGATCCGATCGCGAGCGTTTATGCGGCAGAGGGTCGTTGGGCCGAGGCTGCCAAACGATACGAATCACTGCCCCCGGAATTGATGAGCAAGCCGAACTTCCAACTCGCCATCTGCTACACGTATCTCGGTCGCACGGCGGACGCCCGACGCATCCTGGCCGAGCTGGAAGCGCTCGCGCAGCACCACTACGTCGATCAAATTCACCTCGCCGCGATCTACGGCGCGCTCGGGGAAAAGGACGCTGCTTTCGCCGCGCTCGACCGCGCGGCCGACGCGCGCTCGGCCCGGGTCAGCACGCCGCGATTTTATTCCTGGCTCGCGCCCCTCTTTGACGACCCCCGCTTCGCCGCGCTGGAAGAGAAAGTCGCGCACTCGGCCATTCTGTCGCCGACCGAACCCCAGCCGTGAAACATTTCTTCGCCGAACTACGGCGCCGCAACGTTTACAAAGTCGGGATCGCCTATGCCGTGGTCGGATGGCTCCTCGTCCAGGTCGTGACCCAGCTCTTTCCGGTTTTTGGGATCCCAAACTGGGTCGTTAGGCTGGTGGTTTTACTGGTCGTGCTCGGCCTGCCTGTCGCCCTCATCATCGCCTGGGCCTTTGCATTGACCCCGCAGGGAATTCAGCGCACCGCAAAGGCCGATCAACTTCCGCCCTCCTCGGCGCCGCGGCCGCAATCCTGGATTTACATCGTGCTCGTAGCGGGCCTTTTCTCCGCCGGGATGTTTGTTCTCGGGCGCCATTTCTCGGCGCCGCCAGCCAAACTCGCGCCCGCCGCTTCGGAAAAATCGATCGCGGTGCTCCCCTTTGAAAATCTGAGCGGCGACCAATCCAACAGCTACTTCACGGAAGGGATTCAGGATGAGATCCTGACCCGGCTCTCGAAAATCGCTGATCTGAAAGTGATCTCGCGCACTTCGACTCAGCATTACAAAAGCTCGCCCGAAAATTTATCCGAAATCGCCCGCCAACTCGGCGTCGCGCACATCCTGGAAGGCAGTGTGCAGAAGTCGGGCGACCGGGTGCACATTAATGTCCAGCTCATCCAGGCCGCGACCGATTCTCATCTCTGGGCGGATACCTACGATCGCAACCTGACTGACATCTTTTCGGTCGAAAGTGAAGTGGCGAAGACGATCGCCGATCAGTTGCAGGCGAAAATCACGGGCGCAGAAAAGCGGGTCATCGCCGCCCGGCCGACCGAGAGTCCCGAAGCCTACGACGCCTACCTGCGCGGGCTCGCTTTCAATCTCAAGAGCGCCAATTCCGCCGCCAATTCGCGCGCCGCGCAACAATATCTCAAGGAAGCGGTCCGGCTTGATCCCCACTTTGCCCTCGCCTGGACCCTCCTTTCCTTTGTCGATTCGCGCGGTTTTTTGACCCAGACTTTACAGCCTAACGACGAGCTGCGGGAAGAAGCGCGCCAGGCCGCGACGACCGCGCTCGCGCTCGATCCCAACCTGGGCGAAGCGCTCCACGCCGAAGGCTATTATTATTACGCCTGCCTGAAGGATTACGAGACGGCGGTGCGCTACTTCGAAAAGGCGCGCCCGCTTTTGCCCAACAGCAGCCGCATCCCGGAATCGCTCGCCTACGTCACACGGCGGCAGGGTCGATGGAAAGAAAGTGAAACTTATTTCGACCAGGCCGAACGCCTCGACCCGCGCAACGTCTATATCCTCGGGCAGCACGGTCAATCTCACATCGCGCTGCGGCGTTTCCCAGCCGCGAGGCAAAAGTTCGAGCAAATCCTCGCCATCACTCCGGGCGACATGGATACGATCGCAGCTGAAGCCTCCATCGCCCAGGCGCAAGGCGACCTGCCGCGGGCGGCCGAGCTGCTCGCGCCGCTCGATCCGCCGCCGGACGATTCCAATGTTTTTTATGCGCAGGTTTACCAGGCCATCCTGGAGCGCAACCCGGCCCCGGCCATCCCTCGCCTGACGAAGCTGCTGGCGAAACCCGACCCGGACTGGGGATACTTTACGGGCGAGCTCCGCTTTTGGTTAGGTTGGGCGCAAGACGTGGCCGGCGACCACGCCGCCGCCGCCGCCAGTTGGCGCACGGCTCGCGCCGAGCTCGAGCCTTTCCTTACCGAACAACCGAATAATTATAACCTCCTCGTCGATCTCGCGCTGACCACGATGGGCTTGGGGGACAAGGAAGCCGCACTCAATCTTTCGGAACGGGCGATGGGCGCGATGCCGATCGAGAAAGATGCTTTCGACGGCCCCGCCCCGATCGAAATTCTCGCCCGGGTGGCGGCAAAGGTGGGCGAGCCCGAGCGCGCGATCGCGGCCCTGCAAAAAGTGCTCGCCCTTCCCTATGAAGGTCCGCTCGGGGGCGGGCAAGCGCCGCTCACTCCCGCGCTTCTCCGCCTCGATCCGATGTTCGACCCGCTCCGGAACGATCCGCGCTTCCAGAAACTCGCCGAAACGACAACGACGCAGTAACCTCGTTGCGAGGACGGGCCGGTTGCGGTGCGGCCACATTTGATGGTTGTTAGTCGCCATCATGAAAACATATCGCTGGCTCTTCGCTTTTATGGGTCTGTTGGGCCTGTTCATCGCTAACCTGCACGCGGAGGAACGGAAAGCGCCGCCGGTGGCGGAGAAAATACCAGTCGTGACCGAATATCACGGGGTCAAAGTCGAAGACCCCTACCAATGGCTCGAAAAGGACGAGGACGCGTCGGTGAAGGCCTGGTCGGAGGCCGAGAACAAACAGACACGCGCTTACCTCGACGGCCTGTCTTCGCACAGCGCGATCGAGAAGCAGCTCCAGGAATGGTACGCGAAAACTTCGCCGAGTTATTCCTCGATCGTGACCCGCCCGGGAGTGTTGTTCGCGATGAAATTCCAGCCGCCGAAGCAGCAACCGATGTTGGTCACGCTCGGTTCGGCTGATGATCTAAAATCAGAGAAGGTGCTGGTCGATCCCAACCAGATCGACCGCAAAGGGACGACCACGATCGACTGGTTTGAACCTTCACTCGATGGCAAAAAAGTCGCTGTCTCCCTCTCCCAAGGCGGGAGCGAAGACGGGACGTTGCATTTCTACGACGCGGCCGGCAAGGAGCTCGGCGACACCATCGCGCATGTGCAGTATCCGACCGCTGGCGGCAGCGCCGCCTGGAATGGGGATGCGAGCGGGGTCTACTACACCCGTTTCCCGCGCAAAGGTGAGCGCGCGGAAGCTGACCTGAATTTTTATCAGCAGGTCTTTTTCCACAAACTCGGCACCGCCGACAGCGCGGACACTTACGCGATCGGAAAAGAGTTCCCGCGCATCGCCGAGATCAAGCTCGAGTCGTCGCACGACGGAAAGCATATCCTGGCCACGGTCGCGAATGGTGATGGCGGCGACTTCTCGCATTACTTGCTCGGCCCGGACGGCGCCTGGAAGCAGATCACAAAGGACAGCGACCAGGTGAAGCTCGCGCACCTCGGGCGCGACGATGCGCTTTACCTCCTCTCCCGCGCCGGCGCGCCGCGGGGGAAGGTTCTTCGGCTCTCGCTGGAAACGCCCGAGCTGGGCAAGGCGGTCGAGATCGTGCCGGCGAGCGATGCCGTCGTGCAGCAGCTGGCGCCGACGACGGGTGCTCTCTACGTCGTTGATTTGTTAGGCGGCCCTTCCCAGCTGCGGCGGTTCGATTTGGAAGGAAAAAGCGGAGTGACGATTCCGGTACCGCCTATTTCCAACGTGCAGGAAATCGAGGCAGCGGAAGATGGATCGCTTCTCTTCCGGGCCATGAGTTATACTGAGCCGGCGGCCTGGTTCAAGGTCGGCGCTGAAGCCAGGGAAGCGCAGAAAACCGCGCTCGTCAGCACTTCCCCGATCTCGTTTTCCGATATCGAGGTAACCCGTGAGTTTGCCCCGTCGAAGGATGGCACCAGGGTGCCGCTCAATATCATGCGCCGCAAAGGGACAAAGCTCGACGGCAACAACCCAACCTTGCTTTACGGCTACGGCGGTTACGGCATCAGCATGTCGCCCTCTTATGATTTCACGAAGCGCCTTTGGTTCGACCGCGGCGGCATCTATGTCGTGGCCAACATCCGCGGCGGTGGCGAGTTTGGCGAGGAATGGCACAAGGCCGGTAACCTAACGAATAAACAAACCGTTTTCGACGATTTCGCGGCTTCGGCGCAGTACCTGATCGAGAAGAAATACACCAGCACGAACAAGCTCGCGCTGATGGGCGGGAGCAACGGCGGCCTGCTCATGGGCGCGCTCATCACCCAGCATCCCGAACTGATGCGTGCGGTCGTCTCCTCAGTCGGCCTCTACGATATGCTCCGGGTAGAGCTCGCGCCGAACGGTGCCTTTAACGTGACCGAGTTTGGCACGGTCAAGAACGCAGGCCAGTTCAAGGCTCTCTACGCCTACTCGCCCTATCATCATGTCACCGAGGACACGAAGTATCCCGCGGTCCTGATGATGACCGGCGCCAACGATGGCCGGGTCGCGCCTTACCACTCACGCAAGATGACGGCGCGCCTGCAGGCGGCGAACAAGTCGGATCATCCTATCTTTCTCCGCACCTCGACCAGTGCGGGCCACGGCATTGGGACTGCGCTGAGCGAAAGGATCAACCAGCTGTCCGACATCTACAGCTTCCTCTTCGCGCAGCTCCAGATGGAGCAGGCCAAGTGAGGCGCCGACTTAGCCTGGTGAGACCAAAATCATAAGCCAGTGTTTCATTCGCTTGCCACCGACTCGCCGGGATCAGAAAAACGGTTTCAAAAAGGAGTCATTCATGCGTGTCTTTTCCATTGTTTTTTTTGCCCTCTTTGCCGTATTGGCAACGTCCGAACCCCGGGCTCAGTCTTCTGATCCGGTGGAATTCTACTAAGCATACCTTTCCGTCCTGGCCAAGGCGAAGAGCCTCGACCCGTTGCTTCCCTTTTACACCTCAGAAACTGGCGGAGAGCCTCCGGCAAATGCCCAAGGAAATGCAGGCAAATTACCTGAAGATGCGCCGTCTGGTGAGCAACGGCCGGAGATTAACTTCGCACCGCCGAATTTCGCCGGGCCTGCGAGCAGCGCGGACGCCCGGCTCAAGCTCACCTCGGCCAAAGGAAAAAAATTCGAGCCCCTGGGTCGCTGCAGCCCAGAGCGGGCGCGAGCCTTGATCGAGAAAAGCGAGCGGCCAGGCCGTATGCTCGCATCCCGGCGGCGGCCGGGTTAAGCTCTGCTTTTTCCTGGCATGCCGCTTGACTCAAAACCGGATCTCCCCCTCGAGATTGGGCACGTTCTCTTCGTCGATATCGTCGGCTACTCGAAGCTACTGATCAACGAGCAGAGCGAGCTGCTCGAGCATTTGAAGACGATGGTGCGCAGCTCGGAGCAGGTGCGGGCGGCGGATGCGGCGGGAAAATTGATTCGACTCGCGACCGGCGACGGAATGGCACTGGTTTTTCGCAATAGCCCGGAGGCACCCGCGCAGTGCGCTCTCGAGCTCGCACGGGTCGACAAAGAACATCCGGAACTGAAACTGCGGATGGGAATTCACAGCGGGCCGATCAATGAAGTGACCGACGTAAACGAGCGTGCCAACGTCACCGGCGCCGGGATTAATATGGCGCAGCGGGTGATGGATTGCGGCGACGCCGGGCACATTCTGCTCTCGAAACGCGTCGCGGACGATCTCGCGCAATACCGCCACTGGCAGCCGCTCTTGCACGACCTCGGCGAGTGCGAGGTGAAGCATGGGACCGTCATCTCAGTGGCAAATCTCTACACAGAGGACCTCGGCAATCCCAAAGTGCCCGAAAAATTCCAGCTGGCGAAAGAGAATAAACAGACCGCGGTGGCGGCACCTTCGCCCGCGCGCAGTAAACCTCTGCTGATCGCGCTGGCAATTCTTATCTGCTTGCTGCTCGGTCTCGGGATCGTCGCCGTCTTTTTCGCGCCTGCGACGACAAAGTTTTTCTCTTATCAGCGCGCGACGGCACCGAACCCCGCACCCTCTGCATCGCCGACTGTAACCGCGCCCGCGATTCCAGAGAAATCGATCGCCGTTTTACCCTTCGAAAACCGGAGCGAAGAAAAAGCGAATGCCTATTTTGCGGACGGAATCCAGGACGAGATACTGACGCGCTTATCGAAGATCGCCGACCTGAAAGTCATCTCGCGCACTTCGACGGAGCATTACAAAAGCGCGCCGGAAAATCTGCCCGAGATCGCGAAGCAACTTGGAGTGGCCCACATCGTGGAAGGTAGCGTGCAAAAGAGCGGGGATGCCGTGCGCGTGAACGTCCAACTGATCAAAGCAGCTAACGATTCGCATCTTTGGGCGGAAACCTTTGATCGCAAATTAACCGACATTTTCACGGTCGAGAGTGAAGTCGCTAAAGCGATCGCGGACCAATTGCGAGCCAAACTCACCGGGCCCGAAGAGCAGGTCATCGCGGCGAAACCGACAGAGAATCTAGACGCATATGACGCCTACCTGCGCGCCTTGGCTTATACGCTCAAACCTGGAGGCGGCTCCTCACTTAGAACCGCGCTCGGCGCACAGAAATATTTCCGCGAGGCGGTGAGACTGGATCCGAAGTTTGCTCTCGCCTGGGCGCTACTGTCAGACGTTGATGCGACCGGCTACGTTTCAGAAGCGCTCCCTAAGACGGCGGCGCTGCGCGGCGAGATACAGCAAGCGGCTGAAACCGCGCTTACGCTTCAGCCAAATCTCGGTGAGGCGGTGCTGGCTAAAGGATTTTACTATTACGCGTGCCTGAAGGACTACGACACCGCCGTGCGTTATTACGAGCAGGCAGGTAAGGCGCTGCCCAATAGCAGTCGGGTTTTTTCATTGCTGGGCAGCCTCGCCCGCAGGCGAGGTCAATGGGATCAGAATGAGTCGTACTTCAACGAAGCGGAGCGCCTGGACCCACGCAACGCACACTTACTCGCCGACCACGCAGGGTCCTATATTATGCTCCGGCGGTTTCCAGAGGCTCTGCGGAAGCTCGACCAGGTTCTCGAGATTACTCCCGACGAGATTGATCCCATTGTCTACAAGGCGGGTATCGCACAAGCCGAGGGCGACCTCGCGCGGGCAGCGGCGCTCCTCTCTACGATCCGTCCAAAGGCGGAAGACGTAATCGCGTTGGAGACTCAAGTATACCAGGCGGTCTTGGAGCGGCGCCCTGCGCAAATGATCGCGCGAATGAAAGAACTGCTCGCAAAGCCGGATCCCGCTTTGAATTTTTACAATGGCGAGCTGCGCTTTTACCTGGGCTGGGCGCAGGAGGTTGCGGGCGATAAAACCGGTGCGCAGGAAACCTGGCGCCAGGCGGTCGGTGAGCTGGAACCGTTCCTTGAGGAACAGCCGGAGAATTTCACGCTTATCGGTGATCTCGCGCTCACTAATGCCTTCCTTGGTGACAAGGACGCTGCGCTAGCTCTAGCCGAACGCGGCCTGGCCGTAGTCCCCGTCGAGAAGGATGCAAAGGACGGCGGTTGGCCCATCGAAATCCTCGCCCGTGTGGCGGCGCGCGTGGGAGAGTCCGATCGCGCCATCACGGCGTTGGAAAAACTGTTAACGATGCCATACGAGGGGCCGGTGCCTACGGCAGAGGTACCACTCACGCCCGCACGCCTCCGGCTCGATCCGATGTTCGATCCCCTGCGGAACGATCCGCGGTTCGAAAAACTCGTCGCCTGGCCCGCGCCGAAGGACCCAAAGGAATAAGAGAAACTCGGAATGTCCAGTGAGCTAAAACGGGATCTTCCTCTCGAGATTGGCCATGTTCTCTTCATCGACATCGTGGGCTACTCCAAGTTGCTCATCAACGAGCAGAGCGAAGTGCTCCATAAGTTAAACGATCTCGTGCGCCGGACGGAACGGGTGCGCGCCGCGGATGCCGCCGGCAAACTCATCCGCCTGCCGGCGGGTGACGGGATGGCGCTGGTCTTCCGCGACAGCCCGGAAGCGCCGGCGCAGTGCGCGCTCGAGCTGAGCCGGGTCGACAAAAAACATCCGGAACTGAAACTGCGGATGGGAATCCACAGCGGGCCGATCAACGAAGTGACCGACGTCAACGAGCGCGTCAACGTCACCGGCGCCGGGATTAACATGGCGCAGCGAGTGATGGATTGCGGCGATGCCGGCCATATCCTGCTCTCGAAACGCGCCGCAGAGGATCTCGCGCAATACCGCCATTGGCAGCCTCTCTTGCACGACATCGGGGAATGCGAAGTGAAGCACGGGGTGCGTCTTGCGCTCGTCAATCTCTATACGGACGACGCAGGCAATCCCGCAGTGCCGGAAAAACTTCAGCAGATAAAACGGAAGCCACCGACAGGGGTGTCGCCACCTTCTTCCGCGCGCAACAAACCGCTGCTGATCACGCTGGCAATTCTTGTCTGCCTGCTTCTCGGTCTTGCGATTGCTGCGGTCGTTTTCGCGCCCGCAGCGACAAAGTTTTTTTCTCAAAAGCGCGCACTGGCGCCGACCCCCGCTTCCTCTGCATCGCCGACTGCAACCGCGCCCGCGATTCCGGACAAATCGATCGCAGTCCTGCCCTTCGAAAACCGGAGTGAAGATAAACAAAACGCCTTTTTCACCGACGGCGTGCAGGATGAGATTCTGACCGACCTGGCGAAAATCGCGGACTTAAAAGTAATCAGCCGCACTTCGGTCATGCTTTATAAAAGCGGAAATCCTCGGAATCTGCGCGAGATCGGGCAACAACTCGGCGTGGCGCATTTGCTCGAGGGCAGCGTGCAACGAGTTGCCAATCGGGTCCGCGTAAACGCGCAGCTAATGGATGCGCGCACTGATGCGCACCTTTGGGCGCAAACCTATGACCGTGACCTGGTAGACGTGTTCGCCATTCAGAGCGAGATCGCCAAAGCCATTGCCGATCAGTTGCAGGCGAAGCTTTCTCCCAGTGAAAAAGCGGCGATCGAGCAGGCCCCGACGACTGACGTGGCGGCTTTCGATCTTTACACTCGCGCGAAGAGCCTGCTCCTCCGCTCCGTCTTTGCTGCGCGCGAGAAGGACAATCTTTTGGAAGCGGTGGACTTGCTGCAACAGGCGGTCACGCGGGATCCGACGTTCATGCTTGCCTATTGCCAATTGGCCGCTGCACACAGTCAGCTTTATTTTATTAACCTGGACCACACCCCGGCCCGGCTCGCTGCGGCCGACGCTGCCGTGCAGACGGCTCTGCGTTTGCGCCCGGAGGCCGGTGAAGCGCACCTCGCTCTGGCCCAGAATCTTTATCGCACCTTTCTCGATTTCGACCGCGCCCGCGCCGAGCTTGCCATTGCCCAGCGCACCTTGCCTAACGATTCCATGGTCCTGTCCCTCGCTGGATATATCGACCGTCGCCAGGGACGTTGGGAAGAATCCATGCGCAATTTGACCCGAGCCGTCGAGCTGGATCCGCGCAATGCTTTTTTGCTGCAACAAATTGGGTATAGCGATCAACTGCTGCGCCGCTACGCGGAGAGCGCCGCTGCTCTGGACCGCGCGCTGGAGGTGGCCGGGAAGGATGTCGACACCAGGGTGCAGAGCGCGGAGAACGCCTTCTATTGGAGAGCGGATCTTCGACCGTTGCACACCACGATTGACGCCATTCTCGCGGACAATTCGGCCGCCGCACCCGACCTCGCCGACAGCTGGGTAAATTTGGCGCTTTGTGAACGCGATCTTCCAGGCATCGCTCGAGCCCTCGGAGCTCTGACCGGCGATAGTTACCGGTTAGTAAATTTCGTGCGCGTCCCTCGAGCCTTCGTTGATGGGTTGCAGGCTCGTATCCGTGGTGATGGCGACGCGGCGCAGAGCGCTTTTAGAGTCGCGCGAACGCAGCAGGAAGAATTAGTGCGCGTCCAAGCCGATTATGGTCCCGCGCTCTGCGTCCTCGGTCTGATTGACGCTGGCCTCGGTCGAAAAGAGGAAGCCCTGCGAGAGGGACGGCGGGCCCTGGAGCTCATGCCAGTGACGCAGGACTCGATCTCTGGCTCCGACATGCAGGCCCTCTTCGCGGTCATTGGCGCATGGGTCGGGGAGAAAGATCTCGCCTTTGAGCAGTTGGCGATCGCGACCCGAATTCCGGGGACGTTGAGTTATGGTCAATTGAAACTCCACCCGTTCTGGGACCCGCTCCGAGGCGATCCGCGCTTCGAAAAGATCGTCGCCTCGCTCGCACCGAAAAAAGGGGAATAACCGAACGTCGATGAAAAGTGACACTGATTTGCCGCTCGAAATCGGGCACGTTCTCTTCGTCGATATCGTCGGCTACTCGAAGTTATTGATCAACGAGCAGAGCGAGCTGCTCGAGCATTTGAAGACGATGGTGCGCGGCACGGAGCAGGTGCGTGCGGCCGATGCGGCGGGGAAACTGATCCGGCTCGCCACCGGCGATGGGATGGCGCTGGTCTTCCGCAACAGCCCGGAAGCGCCCGCGCAGTGCGCACTCGAGCTTGCACGTGCCGACAAAGAACATCCGGAACTGAAACTGCGGATGGGAATCCACAGCGGGCCGATCAATGAAGTGACCGATGTAAACGAGCGCGCCAACGTCACCGGAGCCGGGATCAACATGGCGCAGCGGGTAATGGATTGCGGCGATGCCGGCCATATCCTGCTCTCGAAACGCGCCGCGGACGATCTCGCGCAATACCGGCATTGGCAGCCGCTCCTGCACGACGTCGGGGAATGCGAGGTAAAACACGGGGTGCGTCTTGCGCTGGTCAATCTCTACACGGACGACGCGGGCAATCCCACAGTGCCGGAAAAACTTCAGCAGATAAAAGAGAAGCCACCGACAGCAGTGTCGCCACCTTCGCCCGCGCGCAACAAACTGCTGCTGATCACGTTGGCAATTCTATTTTGCCTGCTTCTCGGTCTTGCGATTGCCGCCGTCCTTTTCGCGCCCTCTGCGACAAAGTTTTTTTCTCAAAAGCGCGCAGCGGCGCCGCCCCCCGCCTCCTCTGCCTCGCCGACGGCAACCGCGCCCGCGATTCCGGAAAAATCGATCGCCGTCCTGCCCTTCGAAAACCGGAGTGAAGATAAACAAAACGCCTTTTTCACCGACGGCGTGCAGGATGAAATTCTGACCGACCTGGCGAAGATCGCGGACCTGAAGGTGATCAGCCGTACCTCGGTCATGCTTTATAAAAGCGGAAATCCTCGGAATCTGCGCGAGATCGGGCAACAACTCGGCGTGGCCCATCTGCTGGAGGGCAGCGTGCAGCGCGCGGCGAATCGGGTGCGGGTGAATGCGCAGCTCATCGATGCCCGCACTGACGCGCATCTCTGGGCGCAGACCTATGACCGTGACCTGGCCGACGTTTTCGCCATTCAGAGCGAGATCGCCAAAGCCATTGCCGACCAGCTCCAAGCGAAGCTTTCCTCGCAAGAGAAGGCGGCAATCGAGCAACCGCCCACGACGGATGTCACCGCATTCGATCTCTACAGTCGCGCCAAGAGTCTTATTCTTACGACGAACTTCAGCACCGTCGGGCGGGCGAAACTGCTGCAAGCGGTTGATTTGCTAAACCAAGCCGTCGCGCATGATCCATCGTTTTTTCTTGCTTACTCCAAGCTGGCCGACGCGCACGACCAACTTTACTTTCTCGGGGGCGATCATACTGCCGAGCGGCTGGCCTTGGCGGAAGCGGCCCTCCAGGCAGCGTTCCGACTGCGACCCGACGCGGGCGAAGCACACCTTGCTCGCGCCGGAAATCTTTATCGCGGTTATCTCGATTATGATGGAGCGCTCGCTGAGCTGGAGATCGCTCGCAAAACCTTGCCCCATGATCCGCGTGTGTTCGAGCTCACTGGCTTCATCGCGCGTCGGCAAGGCAAACAGGAAGAGGGATTGCGCAGTCTTGAGCGCGCACTTGATCTGGACCCGCGCAATTTCTTTACCCTGCAGCAAATCGCGCTCAGCTACGAATTCCTACGCCGTTATTCGGAGGAGGCCGCTATTCTGGACCGCGCGTTGTCGATCAAGCCGGACGACACCGACACGAAATCAGCCCGCGCTTTGGTCGAATTTAACTGGAAAGCTGACACGCGGCCTCTGCACCAAACGCTTGAGTCCATACGGAAAAGAAATCCCGCCGCGATCCATACTGCTGAGTGGGTCATCTGCGCCTTAGCCGAGCGCGACGCCATTGCAGCTACCAACGCTTTGGCGACGCTGGGGGAAAACACCTTCAGCTTAAACTTTGGCGCAGCACTTCTCACCCGGGGATTCGGCGAGGGTGTGGTCGCGCGGATGATGAAAGACGAAGGGAAGGCGCGGTCCGCGTTCACCACCGCTCGTGCACAACAGGAGAAGATCGTGCAAACCCAGCCGAATTATGGCCCGGCGCTCTGCGTCCTCGGTTTGATCGATGCTGGCCTCGGGCGAAAAGAAGAAGCATTGCGCGAAGGACGGCGGGCGATTGAGCTTATGCCGGTGGAGAAAGATTCTATTAACGGCGCTCACATGATCGGATATTTCGCCATTATCGCGGGTTGGGTCGGCGAGAAGGATCTCGCGTGCGAACAGCTGGCTACGGCGACGCGACTACCGGGCGCGCGGCTCAGCTATGGCCAGCTGAAGCTGCTGCCCTATTGGGACCCGCTGCGTGGCGATCCGCGCTTCGAGAAAATCGTCGCCTCGCTCGCACCGAAAGAAGGCAAATAACCGACCGTTCATGAAAAGCGACAGCGATTTGCCGCTCGAGATCGGGCACGTTCTCTTCGTCGACATTGTGGGTTACTCGAAGTTGCTCATCAACGAGCAGAGCGAGTTGCTGCAGTATCTAAAAGAGATGGTGCGCGGCTCGGAGCAGGTTCGCGCCGCGGAAGCGGAAGGAAAATTGATTCGGCTCGCGACCGGCGATGGGATGGCGCTGGTCTTCCGCAACAGTCCGGAGGCGCCGGCACAATGCGCTCTCGAGCTAAGTCGCGCGGACAAACAACATCCGGATCTGCAACTGCGGATGGGGATACACAGCGGGCCGATCAACGAAGTGACCGACGTGAACGAGCGAGCGAATGTCACGGGCGCTGGGATCAACATGGCGCAACGGGTCATGGATTGTGGCGACGCCGGTCACATTCTCGTGTCGAAACGCGCCGCCGATGACCTGGCGCAATACCGGCATTGGCAACCGCTCCTGCACGAGTTGGGCGAATGCGAAGTGAAACACGGAGTGCGCCTTTCGATCGTGAATCTCTACACCGGCGAACTGGGTAACTCCGAGCTGCCAAAGAAATTCAAGACAGCCACCGCCAGTAGGCCGATGACCCGGCAGTCCATGTGGGTCGTCGTCATGGCTTTGCTTTCCACTCTGGGCTTTGGCTTGGCTATTTATTGGTTGGGCTGGCGCCAAACTGGCAACCAAGCCGGCCCCGAGACTGGGAAGGGTCCGCATCTCATCCGCTCGATCGCGGTCCTTCCACTCGACAATTACTCGGGCGACAAAAGCCAGGATTATTTCGCGGAGGGCATGACCGATGAGATCACGACTGACCTCGCGACGATCAGTCAATTGCGCGTCATCTCGCGCAGCTCGACGACCCGGTTCGCTGGCGCGCAAAGGCCGCCGACGCCCGAGATTGCCAAGCTGCTCAACGTAGATGCGGTGGTCGAAGGCTCGGTCCGGCGGTCGGGAGACAAAGTGCGAATCACCGCGCAACTAATCGATGCTCGCGCCGACCGGCATCTGTGGGCGAAAACCTTCGAGGGTGACTCGCGCGATGTTCTCGCTTTGCAGGACAAGCTGGCTTCGGCCATCGCGAACGAAATCAACGTGCAGTTGACCCCGAGCGAGAAATCTCGCCTTACGGCTGCGCGAGTCGTGAATCCGGAGGCCCACGACGCCTACCTGAAGGGCCGTTATTTCTTCAACCGACCGAGCGACGAAAACCTGGGCAAAGCGATTACGCAATTCGAACACGCGATCGCGCTCGATCCTCACTTCGCGCCCGCCTACTCGGGACTTTCTGATGCCTATCTCTGGGCGGCTTTTAATGAAGGAGTTGTTACTGCCAAGGAAACGAAGTCGAAAACGAAGGCAGCGGCGGAGCGGGCGCTTGCGCTCGACCCTGCTTCCGCCGAGGCGCATACCTCTGTGGCCAATTACAAGAGTTGGTATGAACATGATTGGGCCGGTGCAGACAAGGAGTTTCGTCAGGCCATTTCCCTCAATCCGAATTATGCGTTTGCCCATGATCAGTGGGCCCTGAGTCTCGGATGTGAGGGCCGGTTCGACGAGTCGATCACCGAGGGGAAACGGGCCGAAGAGCTGGATCCGCTCGATCCTGCCATAGCCGTCGACAATACCCTGGCTCTTACCGGAACGGGCGAGTTCCAGGCGGGAAAGGCTGAAGCCAGGAGAGGCGCAGAGTTAGACCCAACATTCTTCTTCCCGCAAATGCAATTCGGTTGGATCGACCTGCAGCAGGGGAATCTCCGCGCTGCCATCCCCGAACTGGAGAAAGCAGCGGCGATGGAAGCACCGCCGTTCGCGACCGCCTATCTCGGTTACGCCTACGGGGCAGCAGGCGATCGCGTACGCGCGCTCGCGACCATCGAGGAGCTAAAGAAAAAGTCCGTCCACGGTTACGTACCACCCTTCAACCTCGCGATTGTCTATCTCGGTCTCGGCGATCTCGACCGAGCGATGGATTTGCTCGAACAAGCCAGCGCCGACGACTCGCAATGGATGATGTATCTCAAGGTGGATCGTATTTTCGATCCGCTCCGCGCAAACCCGCGTTTCATCGCGCTAATGAAGAAAGAGAACTTCGAGTTATGAGCGCGGCCGCTTCAAAAGATCGGATCCACACGCGTCAGTGCCTTCATTCATCGACGCGAATCCTCGGCGACTACAACGAATATGGCGCCTGCATCTGACGACAATCTCCAACTCGAGATCGGTCACGTTCTGTTCATCGACATCGTGGGCTACTCGAAGTTGCTCATCAACGAGCAAACCGAGCTGCTGGAACACTTGAAGGGAATGGTGCGCGGCACGGAGCAGGTGCGCGCGGCCGATGCGGAAGGGAAACTGATCCGGCTCGCCACCGGCGATGGGATGGCGCTAGTCTTCCGCAACAGTCCAGAGGCGCCGGCACAATGCGCTCTTGAGCTAAGTCGCGCGGACAAACAACATCCGGATCTGCAACTGCGGATGGGGATACACAGCGGGCCGATCAATGAAGTGACCGATGTGAACGAGCGGATCAACGTGACCGGCGCCGGGAT
>JBKJNW010000027.1:0-4881 GCA_046593335.1 Chthoniobacterales bacterium
CACGATGCCGCCGATCATGGCAAACGGGATGTTGAGAATGATGAGCACGGCTTGCTTGACGGAATTGAAGGAACTGAAGAGGAGCAGGAAAATCGCCGCGATCGTTAGGGGCACCACAAGGGCGAAGCGTTTGTTGGCGCGCTGCTGGTTCTCGAATTGTCCGCCCCACGTCATAACGTAGCCGGGCGGCAGTTTCACCTGCGCCTCGATCTTCTCCCGGGCTTCCCCGACGAAGCTGCCGATGTCGCGCCCGGTCACGTTGCATTCCACGACGATCCGGCGTTGCGCGCTCTCGCGACTGATTTGGGCGGGGCCTTCGGCAACGAAGACGCGCGCCAGTTGTCCGAGCGGAATCTGCGCGCCGCCCGGCGAAGGAATGAGGATGTCCTTGATCGGCGCGACATCATCGCGTGCTTCCTTTGGGAAACGCACGGCGAGGCCGAAGACTTTTAGTCCCTCATAAACTTTGCTCGCTTCTTTGCCGCCGATCGCAGCTTCGATCACGTCCTGAATGTCGGCGACGTTGATGCCAAAACGAGCGATCCGCGCGCGATCGATTTCGATCTGCAAATAGGCGAGGCCGCTGACTTTCTCGACGTTGACATCCGTCGCTCCCGGCACAGTCGAGAGAACGCGTACGACCTCGTCGCCTTTCTGTTTCAGCACGTCGAGGTCTTCCCCGAATATCTTTATCCCGATGGCGGATTTTACTCCGCTCACGAGTTCATCCACCCGCAATGCGATCGGTTGGGAAAAGCTTGAGGCGACGCCGGGCAAATCCGCCAGCGCTTCGCGCATCTTCTCCACCAGTTCTTCCTTGGATTTTGTCGTGGTCCACTCCTCGTGGGGCCTGAGGGTCACGATGACATCGCTGATTTCCACTCCCATCGGATCGGAAGCGATATCGGCCCGACCCGTTTTTGAAATCACATCGATGACTTCCGGAAATTGTTTGAGAATCTTTTCTGCCTTTCCCTGCAAGGCGAGCGACTGGGGCAGCGAGATGCTTGGAATACGGAAGGTCTGCACCGCGATCGAGCCTTCGTCGAGCGCCGGTAGAAACTCCGTGCCGATCCGCGGCACGAGCGCGAGGGAACCGAGGAGGGCGATCAGCGCGGCGATCACGACCAGCCAAGGATGCCGAACGCACGGTTGGAGCGTGGCGGCGTAGGATTGCTTGAGCCAGCGAATGTGAAACGGATCCTTTTCGTGCGGAACCTGCTTGAGCAGAAAAGTGCAGAGCATCGGCACAAATGTGAGCGAGAGAATGAGCGAACCGAGGAGCGCGAAAGAAATCGTGAAGGCCAGCGGACTGAACATTTTCCCTTCGAAACCCTGCAGGGTGAAGAGCGGAAGGAAAACGAGGATGATGATAAAGATTCCGAAGACGATCGGCCGCCCGACTTCCTTTGCCGCGTAAAGGACCGTCTCGACTTTCCCGCCGTGCTCGTGGCGCACGTCGTCGCGTTTCTCGGTCAGATGGCGGTGAATATTTTCCACCATCACGACCGCGCCATCGACCATCATGCCAATACCGATGGCGAGCCCCCCTAACGACATCAGGTTGGCGCTCAGGCCGTACCATTTCATCATGATAAAGGCGAAGAGGACCGCCAGCGGCAGGACGAGCGTGACGATGATCGCGCTGCGCACGTCGGCCAGCAAAACGATCAGGATAATGAGGACGAAAACGGCACCTTCCGCCAACGCTTTGGTTACGGTGTGGATCGCTTTTTTTACCAGGTCGGTGCGGTCGTAGAATGGATCCAGCGTGACGCCGTTTGGGAGCGCCTTCTGAATGTCGGGGAGCTTCGCTTTGACCGCGTTGACCACGTCGCGGCCGCTCCCGCCCTTTAGCATGAGGACGATGCCGGCGACCACTTCGCCCTGACCATTCATCGTCACCGCGCCCTGCCGCAGCTCCGCACCGACCTGCACTTCCGCGACGTCGCGCACGTAAATCGGACTGTGGTTCTTCGCGCCAACGATAATGTTGCGAATGTCGTCGAGGTTCTGGACGAGGCCGAGCCCACGCACGACGTATTGCTCGGATTGATGCTCGATGAAGTTGCCGCTGGCGTTGCTGTTATTTTTCTCCAGCGCCTCGAAAACTTGGGCGAGCGTGACGCCGTAAGAAAGCAGACGCTCGGGCTTGATAATGGCCTGATATTGTTTTGTTAGGCCGCCGAAAGAATTGACGTCGGCCACGCCGGGGACGGTGCGCAGGAGTGGCCGCACGATGTAATCCTGAATCGTGCGCAGTTCGGTGGCGTCGTACTTCTTTTTGTCCTTGCTCTCCAAAGTGTACTGGAACACTTCGCCGAGACCGGTTGTGATCGGGCCAAGCGAGACTTCCACGCCGGCGGGCAAATTGCCGCGCACATCCTGAAGCCGCTCGGAGACGAGCTGGCGGGCGAAGTAATCGTTCACTCCGTCCTCGAAGACGATGGTGATGGCGCAAAGACCGATCTTGGAAACGGAGCGGATTTCTTCCAACCGCGGCAACCCGCCCATCTGGATTTCGATCGGCCAGGTGACGAGCTTTTCCACTTCGGGCGGCGACATGCCTCCCGCCGTCGCGAGCACCTGCACCTGCACGTTGGTGACATCGGGAAAGGCGTCGATCGGAATTTGTTTGACCGCGAGCAAACCGAAACCGGTCAGGATCGCAACACCTACCAGGACCAGCATGCGCTGGCGGACGGAGAAATTCAGGATCGCGTTAATCATCGCTTACTCCTCCCCGAGCTCGCCCTTGAGCTGCTCGCTCTTCAAAATGAATCCGCCTTCCGTCACGATCTTTTCATCGGCCTTGATCCCGCTGAGAATCTGGACGCGTCCCTGGGCTTCCAGCCCCGGCTCGACCACGCGCTTTTCGAATTTTTTTTCGCCTAACGAGACGAAAACAATCTGATTGTCGCCGTCGGTTTCGAGCGACTTGTCCGGAATAACGAGCGCGTTTTCCAGGACCGTGGTCGTGATGGAAACGTCGGCAAACATGCCCGGCTTCAGGCGGCCGTCGGTGTTGCTGGTCTCGATCCGCGCCTCCAGCGTCCGCGTGTCCGGCTCGACCACGTCGCCGATGCGCACGACCTTGCCTTTGAATGTCTCTTCCGGATAGGCGAGCACGCTGAAGGTCGCTTCTTGTCCCACTTTCACGGCGCCGATGTCGCGCTCTTTGATCTCCGCGATCACCCACAAATCCGCCGGGTCGCTGATCGTGTAGATGACCGTCTCTTTACCGACCAATTCGCCCACCGTCGCTTTGCGCTCGATGATCACCCCGTCGATCGGCGCTTTGAGTTCGAGTGGCTTGCCTAATAATTCCGGCGTCTGGACCAACCCGAGCACAGCGCCGGCCTTTACCTTGTCGTTCAGGTCGGCGTTCATTTGCATGAGCCGCCCTTCGAGGGTGGTCACGATCTTCGCCGTCTTGTTCATGTTGGCGCTCACCGTGCCGGCGGCTTTCAAGGTTTTCCCGATGCTGCCGAGCGAGACTGGCTCAATCTTCAGGTCGATGTGCTCGAGGTTTTTTGCGGTCAGCGTAACGATGTTGTCGTGGTGCTTCCCGGCCGGCGCTTCGGTTTCCGATTTCTCGGCCGCCGCTTCTTTGTTGCCGCAGGCCGCGAGCGTCAGAAGGGCCAGAGCGGCACCGCAGGTAAGGATGAGTTTGTGGTTTTGCATGAAGATAAAAATTCAGGGTTTGAATTCGAGGGGAACGCCGACCGCCGATTCGAGTTCGGCCCGGCCTTGGGCGACGTTGCCCAGCGCTTCGTAGTAGTCGGTGAGGGTGTCGAAGTAGGTGCGCTTCGCGTCGAGATAGATGATGAGCGTGGTCGCGCTCTGCGCGTAACCTTGTTCGGCCTGGCGCACGAAACTCTTGAGCCGGTCGAGAAATTCCGGCGAGTAAAGCGCGAGCTGCTCCTTGGCGAGTTGCAGGTTTTGCGCGGCTTTGGTGACTTCGCCCCGTATCTCCAACCGCAGCTTCTCGACTTCGGCCAGAACCCTTCGTTGCTCCGCGGTCGCGGTCTCGATCTCGCCTTTTTTCCGATCCCAGAACGGCAGCGCGATCGTGGCGCTCAGGCCGTAAATCTGTTCGGTGTCGGTGTATTCAACCGAAGGCCCGACCGCGAAGTCCGGCCGGTTGCCAAAGCGAGTCAGGCGCAGACTCAGTCCCGCCTTTTCCGCTTCCGCGTTTTGCGCGAGCAGCGCCGGATTTCGCGCCAGCGCGAGCGCGGCGAAATCGGGCAGGCTCCCGCCTGGCGCGACGTTTTCCAGGGTGCCGGAAATTTCCAGCGGCCCCGCCGGCGAACGCCCGAGTAGAGTGTTCAACGCCACCCGAGCGGTGGCGAGACGGCCTTCCGCTTCGCGCTGCGCCTTACGCGCCGCGATCAAGTCGGCCTGACTCTTAACCGTCTCGAAATCTCCCGCAAAGCCGCTCTCGACCCTCTTCTCCGCGGAGGCGACAAAAGCCTTCGCCGATTCGACCTGTTCACCGCGGACTTCGAGCGCCTTTTTCGCGGCGAGCGATTCGTAGAATGTTCGGCGCACTTTGGCCGCGAGTTGAAAACGAAGCGCCTCCAAGGCAATCTCGCGCGACCGCACTCCGCGCCGAGCGATCGCGATTTCGAGCGCGCGCTTTCCGGGGAATTTGAAGAGCTGACTGAGTTCAAAGACTCCGTGAAATTCCGATTTGGAATTGCCGGCCTCGCGCACACGCTTCACACCCGGCGCGAGCGTCAGTTCAGGATTCGAATAGGTCCGCGCGGTGGTGACGCCACCTTTTGCGGCCGCCACGCCCTGCTCGAGAACGCGGAGTTCCGGATTATTGCGGAGCGCTTCGCGGGTCAACTCCGGAAGCGTCTCGGCGTGAGCGGCCGT
>JBKJNW010000220.1:0-7705 GCA_046593335.1 Chthoniobacterales bacterium
GCAGCGCGCTGAATTTCCGCGCCGCGATCATGCTCTGGATTTCGGGTATGAGAATCTTGCCGACCATATCCGCGCGAAACGGCGCTCCCGACTGAGGCCACGAGGTTGTAACACCGCCATTCACAGCGCGCAATTATTGTCGCGCGCGTTCACCCTGGCGCGCCGCGGAGGCCCACTCCGCGCCGGCCGGGCGGGAGGCTTTCCCGTCTGGCGCGCTTGGATTTTTCCCGAAAGCGGCCAAACTAGAACAGATGACATCTTCTTCTGCAGCGAGCACGATCCGGCGTGAAATCGGTAAAGACGGCGTCTGCCTCCTCACTTTCGACCGGCCGGATTCGGGCGCGAATATTTTCGACGCCGCGACCCTGCGCGACTTGAGCGAGCATCTCGATTTTATTGAAAAGAATTCCGAGCTGAATGGCGTCATCGTTCTCTCCGCCAAGAAATCGATTTTTATCGCCGGCGCCGATTTACAGACACTCCTGCGCCAAGCCCAGTCGGGCGAGATGCGCGCCTTTATCGCGGAAGGGCAACGGACGTTCAATCGACTCGCGGCGCTGCCAATTCCGACCGTCGCCGCAATCCACGGCGCCTGCGCCGGCGGCGGCTACGAGATCACTCTGGCCTGTCATTATCGCGTTGCCTCCGACGCGCCCGCGACCCGCATCGGCCTGCCCGAGACCACGCTCGGTCTCGTCCCTGCCTGGGGCGGAGCGACCCGTCTCCCGCGCCTGATCGGCCCGGAACCCGCTGCGGAAGTGATTCTCAAAGGCAAGCTCTATTCCGCGGCAGAAGCTCTAAAACTCGGTCTCGTGGATCAGGTGGTGCCGCAGGAAAAATTGCTCGAAACGGCCCGGGCCAACCTCAAGCGGCACGAGCACAAAATGAAGAGCGTCATCCTCGAGCTGCCGAAACCGATTCACGCCTCCGCCAGCCAAAATCCCGCCCCGGCGCGCGCGGCCGACATCATCAACCACAGCCTGACCAATTCGATCGAGGAATCGCTCGCCCTCGAGCTCGACGCCATCGTCGAGCTCGGCGAAACGGAATCGACTCGCAACCTGATCCGCAATTTTTTCCTGGCCGACAAATATCGCAAGGGTGCAGGGAAAGCGCCTAACGAGAAGTTTACGCACGCCGCCGTCATCGGCGCAGGCGTGATGGGCTCGGGGATCGCGCAATGGCTCAGCGCGCGCGGAATCTCTGTCATCCTGCGTGACGTCAACGCCGAGCAGCTCGATCGCGGCCTGGGCCGGATCGAGAAAACCTACGGCGAAGCGGTCAAACGCGGCCTCATGAGCGAGGAGAAAGCGACGGAAGGCCGGGCCCGCATCGTCGCCTCCGGCAATCCCGGGCCGATGCGCGAGGTGCAAATCGTCATCGAAGCCGCCTCGGAAAAGCTCGAAATCAAGCGCGCCATCTTTGCCGATCTCGACACCAAGATCGACGACACCGACATCCTCGCGACCAATACCTCCGCGCTTTCGATCAGCGATCTCGCCGCGCAAACCAAACACCCCGACCGCGTCATCGGCCTGCATTTTTTCAACCCCGTCAGCCGGATGAAGCTGATCGAGGTCGTGGTCGGGAAACAGACCTCCGACGGAACGAAAGAACGCGCCCTCGCGTTCGCCCGCCAGATCGGCAAGCTCCCGGTCGTCGTTCGCGACAGCCCCGGGTTTCTCGTCAACCGCGTCCTCTTTCCCTACCTTCTGGAAGCGGCGGCACTCTTCGAACAGGGCGTCCCGGCGGCAGAGATCGACGCCGCCCTGGTCGAGTGGGGAATGCCGATGGGGCCGCTGCGCCTGATCGACGAAATCGGCGTCGACATCACGGTCGACATCGCGGCCACGCTCGGGAAATCGTTAGGCGCACGCGGCAGCACCCCGGCCATCCTGCAAAAAATGCAGGAAGCGAAAATGCTCGGACGGAAGACCGGCAGCGGCTTTTACAAATACGAAGGCAAACAGCAGTCGCCTAACGAAGGCATCGAGCAGTGGCGCGGGCCTGTAGCCGGGGACGCTGTCCCCGGCCGGTCTGCCCCGTTGCCAAACCCCGTGCCGGGGACAGCGTCCCCGGCTACAGACGACCTTGCTTTGCGTCTCGTTTACCTGATGGTGAACGAAGCTGCACGCTGCCTTGAAGAAAAGGTCGTCGCGTCGCCCGAGGACGCCGATTACGGGATGATCCTCGGCACCGGCTTCGCGCCGTTGCGCGGCGGCCCGTTGCGTTTCGCCGATCATTTCGGCGCCGCCGAAATGGTCCGCCTGGGAGAAAAGTTGGACGGGAAATTCCAGCCCTGCGATCTCCTCCGAAAGCACGCCGAAAACGGCACCAAATTTTATGAAGACACCGCTCGAAGCGCCTGAGAAACAGATTTCAGAAGAAACCAGTGCCAAACCGGCCCCGGCCGAGGCGCAATCCGTCATCGACACTTCCAAGATGTCGGCCGGCAAAGCCGCCGCCCTCGATCTCGCAGAAAGTTCCCGCGACCCGCTCGATGAACGCGGCAGCTTCGCCAGCAACCTTTTCATCGGCCGTTACGATTTCGACCGCATCTTTCCGTATCCGGCGCAGAGCGCGGAGGATCGCGCCAAGGGCGATCCGTTCCTGAAAGAACTGGCTGAATATCTTGAGGCCAATGTCGATGCCGACGAGATCGATCGCACCGGCGAGATCCCGCAAAAGGTTATCGACGACCTCTTCGCAATGGGCGCGTTCGGGGTCAAAATCCCAACGGAATACGGCGGTCTTGGCTTGTCGCAGATGAATTACGGCCGCGCCGCCATGCTCCTCGGCAGTTGGGACGCCAACCTGACCGCGCTCGTTTCCGCGCACCAGTCGATCGGCGTGCCGCAGCCGCTCCTGATTTTCGGCACCGATGAGCAGAAGAAGAAGTATCTCCCCCGCGTCGCGAGGAAAGAGATCTCCGCTTTCGCTCTGACGGAAACCGAAGCCGGTTCCGATCCGGCGAACATGAGCCTGCGCGCCGATCCGACCGAGGACGGCTCCGCCTTCATCATGAACGGCGAGAAACTCTGGTGCACCAACCTGATCAAGGCCGGCGTGCTCGTGGTGATGGCGAAAACGCCGCCCAAAATGGTGAAAGGCAAGGAGCGCAAACAGATCACGGCCTTTGTCGTCGATGTCGACACGCCGGGACTCGAGATCACCTATCGCTGCCACTTCATGGGGCTGCGTGCGCTCTACAACGGGATCGTCAAGTTCACCGACGTCCGCGTCCCGCGCGAGAACATGATCGCAAAGGAAGGGCAGGGGTTGAAAGTTGCCCTAACGACTCTGAACACCGGGCGTCTCACCATTCCGGCGGCCTGCGTCGGTCTGTCGAAGAAGCTGCTCGAGATTTGCCGCAAATGGGCCACCGAGAGGGTGCAATGGGGCGCGCCGATCGGCCAGCATTACGCCATCGCGGGCAAGATCGCTGAGATGGCGGGGAATGTTTTCGCGATGGAAGCGATCACCTTCCTGACCAGCGCGATGGTCGACCGCAAAGCGGGCGATCTCCGGATCGAAACCGCGATGTGCAAAATGTGGGCGACGGAAGCGACCTGGCGCATTGCCGACGAAGCAATGCAGGTGCGCGGCGGACGCGGCTACGAGACTGCGCAATCGCTCGTAGGCCGCGGCGAAGAAGGCATCCCGGTCGAGCGTTTCCTGCGCGACTGCCGGATCAACATGATCTTTGAAGGCTCGAGCGAAATCATGCGCCTCTTTATTGCGCGCGAAGCGCTCGATCCACATCTCAAAGTCGGCGGCGCGATTTTCAACACCCAGCTCCCGACCTCGGAGCGGGCCAAGGCCGTTTTCAGCTCCGGGAAATTCTACGCCAGCTGGTATCCGAAACAGTGGATGGGCGGGAGTGCGGGCGACCTCGATAAGTTGCACGCCGATCTGCGGCCGCACGTGCGTTACGCAGCGGGCGCGAGCAAGCGCTTGGCCCGCGGTCTCTTTCACGCCATGACGCGTTTCGGTCCCAAGCTCGATCGCGAACAGTTGTTGCTCGCGCGTTTCGTCGGTATCGCGACGGAACTCTTCGCCATGAGCGCGACCTGCGCTTTTGCCCAGCACAAAATCGAGAGCGGCGAACCAGTTGCGGAGGTTTTGTCGGTCGCGACCTATTTCTGTCGCTCGGCCAAAATGCGGATCGATCACCATTTTGCCGGTACGTCAGAGAATGCCGACCGCGCCGGCTACGATTTGACCCAGGAGTTGATGGCGGGGAAACACGCCGCTCTGCGTAAAGGAATCGTCGGCAACCCCTAGCGGCGACCTCAAATCGGAGCACAGGCGTCCCGCCTGTGTGGACAGCAGGCGTCTCGCCTGAGCATGCTACCGATCAGTAGTCACTGCCACTCTCCCCACAGGCGAGGCGCCTGTGCTCCGGTTGACCAACATCACCCTGCCGACTACCCTCAGCGGATGAGTATGCCATCGATGCTCACCGAGGCGACCCGCACTCCGTCGAGCGGTCGCGTCAGTGCGAGCGAAGAACCATCACCCGAACCGAAATCGCCCATTTTGCGGCAGATCGCCGAGCACGTTTTGCTCGATGGTTTCCGGATCGTGATCGATCTCGACAAGAGCCGGGGCTCGTATCTTTACGACGCGGCTCACGATCGCCAATTGATCGATCTCTACGGGTTTTTCGGGTCGAATCCGGTTGGGTTTAATCATCCGCACTTCGACCGGCCCGAGGTCAAGGCCAACCTGCTGCGCGCGGCCAAGATCAAGATCGCCAACAGCGATGTTTACTCGGAAGACTACGCCCGTTTCCTCGACACCTATTGGCGTGTGGTCGGAATGCCACCCCTTGAACGCATGCTCCTGATCGAAGGCGGCGCGCTCGCGGTTGAGAACACGCTCAAGGCGGCGATGGATTGGAAGGTGCGCAAGAACCTGGCGGCTAGCCGCGGCGAACGTGGAACCGAGATTCTCCACTTCCGCCGCGCTTTCCATGGCCGCAGCGGCTACACCATGAGCCTGACGAACACCGATCCGGTGAAGACGGATTTGTTCGCGAAGTTCGACTGGCCTCGCGTCTCGGTGCCCTTCATCGACTTCTCGTTAGCCGAACCAGAACGCACCCGCGACGTGATCGAGCGGGAAAAGAAATCGGAAGCGGAGATCATGCAGTTCGTTAGAGAAAAAGGCGTCGATATCGCCGCCATCATTATCGAGCCGATCCAGGGCGAAGGCGGCGACAACCATTTTCGCGGCGAATGGCTCCAGACTCTGCGCCGCATCTGCGATGAGAACGAGATGCTGCTGATTTTCGACGAAGTGCAGTGCGGGATGTGCGTCACCGGCCGCAACTGGTGCTGCGAGCACTTCGGCGTCGTGCCCGACCTGATGGCCTTCGGCAAAAAAGCCCAGGTCTGCGGGGTCATGGCCGGACCGCGCCTCGATGAGGTGCCGGACAATTGTTTCCGTCTCGCGAGCCGAATCAACTCCACCTGGGGCGGCAACTTCACCGACATGGTGCGCTCGACTTATTTTCTCGAGATCATCGAAAAGGAAAATCTGGTCGAGAACGCGCGGGTCGTTGGCCAATACTTTCTCGATCGCCTGCTCGAGCTGCAAACCGAGGAAGCGATGTTCACCGCGGTGCGCGGTCGCGGGTTGTTCCTCGCTTTTGACCTGCCCGACCCGGCGACGCGGGATGAATTTTGGAAAGGGCTTTTCGACGACGGCGTCTTCGCCCTGAAGTCGGGCGAAAGCGCGATCCGTTTCCGACCGGCGCTCGATATCACCAAGGAAGTGATCGACGAAGCGATCGACCTGATCCGCCAGCAGTGCGCGCAGATGCGAAAGTAATCATGACTGAACTTCTCGAAAAGCTAGGGATCTCCGGCACTGCCGACGGCGCGTTCTCCGGCGAATGGCATGGCGCCGGCCCGGTGCACGAAAAGATTTCGCCGGTCGATGGTAAATTGTTAGGCAAATTTCGCACCGCTTCGGCCGATGATTACGACAAGGTGATGAGCCGGGCGCAGGCGGCGTTCGAGAAATGGCGTGTCACTCCCGGCCCGGTTCGCGGCGAAACCGTGCGCCAGCTCGGCAACGCGCTCCGGGAACAGAAGGAAGATCTCGGCAAGCTCGTCTCGCTCGAGTCGGGCAAAATTCTCGCCGAAGGCAAAGGCGAAGTGCAGGAGATGATCGACATTTGCGACTTCGCTGTCGGGCAGTCGCGCATGCTTTATGGCCTGACGATTCAATCCGAGCGCCCGAATCATCGCCTGATGGAGCAGTGGCATCCGCTCGGTGTGGTCGGAGTGATCTCGGCTTTCAATTTTCCGGTCGCAGTCTGGTCGTGGAATGCCGCCTTGGCTGCGGTTTGCGGCGACGCGACGGTTTGGAAGCCGTCGGAGAAAACTCCACTGACCGCTATTGCCGTGATCAAAATCGCGGAGCGGGTTTGTCGCGCCTCCGGAGCGGATCCGGCGATTTTCACATTGCTCATCGGCGACCGGCACGCGGTGGGCGAGAAGTTGACCGCGGACCGGCGCATCCCGCTCGTTTCCGCGACCGGCTCGGTGCGGATGGGCATTGAAGTCGCGAAGACGGTTCACGGCCGGCTCGGCCGCACCATCATGGAACTGGGCGGCAACAACGGGCTTATCGTCTGCCCGAGCGCCGACCTCGAGATGGCGACGCAGTCGATCTTCTTCGGCGCCGTCGGCACCGCGGGACAGCGTTGCACTTCCACCCGTCGCGTTATCATGCATGAGTCAGTCGCTGACAAAGTGCGCCAGAAACTCTTGGCCGCCTACAAGACAGTCCCGATCGGGCACCCGCTCGATGAGAAAACTCTGATGGGCCCGCTGATTGACAGCCAGGCGGTCAATAACGTCTTGGAATCGATCAAACGCCTGAAGGAAGAAGGCGGCGAAGTCCTCTACGGCGGTGACCGCCTAACGGGCAAAGATTACGAAGGCGGCTGTTACATGACGCCCTGCCTCGCGAATGCAAAACCCGATTACAAGATCGTGCACGACGAAACCTTCGGGCCGCTGCTCTATCTGCTGACCTACCGCGATTTCGAGGAAGCGATCGCAATAAACAACGGCGTGCCGCAGGGACTGACCTCCGCCATTTTCACCAACGATGTGCGTGAGGCGGAGAAATTTCTTAGCCCGGCGGGGAGCGATTGTGGAATCACCAACGTCAACACCGGCACCAGCGGCGCGGAGATCGGCGGTGCCTTCGGCGGTGAAAAAGAAACAGGCGGCGGACGCGAAAGCGGAAGCGATTCCTGGAAGAGCTACATGCGGCGGACAACCAACACGATCAACTACTCGACCGAGCTGCCGCTGGCGCAGGGCATCCGTTTTGGCGGACCTGACGAGGGCAGTGCCACTGCCTGACGAGTTCTTGAGCGAGCGGAGTGTCCCATGGCTATCCTGATCGACGAACACAAGCGCGTCCTGGTCCAGGGAATTACTGGCCGGGAAGGTCAGGCGCGGACGCGTCTGATGCGCGAATACGGCACCAAAGTGGTCGCTGGCGTTACGCCCGGTAAAGGCGGACAGAGCGTGCTAGGGACGCCGGTCTTCAACACGCCGCAGGAAGCGGTGAACGAGCTGGGCGAGATCGATATCTCCGTGCTTTTCGTGCCCGCGGCGGGGGTGAAGGACGCGGCTATTTCCGCGATCGAAGCGGGGATCAAGCTCACCGTCCTGGTGCC
>JBKJNW010000067.1:0-17766 GCA_046593335.1 Chthoniobacterales bacterium
CGTCATGTGGGTGGTCGACAGCATATTCGTTAGGCCGCGGGTCCAGCGGATGGAGGAGATGAATCTCCCGACCGCGATCTGGATCGGCGCCGTCCAGGTGCTGGCGGCGGTGTTCCCCGGGACCTCGCGTTCGATGTGCACGATCGCGGCCGGACAGACCGCGGGCATGTCGCGCGAGGCCGCGCTGGAGTTTTCCTTTTTTCTTTCCATCCCGACGATGTTCGTCGCGACCAGCTACGATTTGCTCAAGACCCTCCGGCCGCACGCCGCGACCGAGGCGCTCGCCCCCCTGGTCATGACGCCGCATCTCTGGATCGTCCTCGGCCTTGGTTTCGTGACCGCTTTTATTGTCGCCTACGCGGTCGTCGCCTGGTTTCTGCACTGGGTGCGGCGCCACGGCTTCGTCCCTTTTGCCGTTTACCGGATTGTTTTCGGACTGGTTCTTCTCTTCGCCCTCTGGCGCGGATTGCTTGGCCGCTGACGCGAAACAGGCTAACTTAGCGCCGTGCAGACTCAGACCATGTTACCGGATCTCCAGAGCTGCGTGCTCTGCGAGGATGTGCGTTGCGAATTCAACGGCATGCAAACCCTGGTCGGCGTTCTCAACATCGTCCCGACCCCGAAACTGCCGGTCAATTACATGCGGCTCTGCATCTGGACTCGCTGGTGCAGCGGCGCGGGCCGTTTCCATCAGCGCTCAAAAATCGTCGGCCCGGATGACAGCCAGACGATCGCGCAGGCGGAGGTCGATTTCGATCTTAAGGAAATGGAAGGCCACGCCACTAACGTGCATTATTTCGGTGGCGTGCAGTTCCAGCAATTTGGACTGCATCACGTCGAGATTTATCTCGGGGATGAACTGAAGCTGCGCTTTCCGCTGCCGGTCATTCAGGTAAAGACGGCCTGAAGACGACGTCGACAGAGAAGAAAACCAGCTTGCGCCACCGGGTCGCCATCCTATCTTCGGGCGCGGTGGCCGCGGGCTTCCGGTGAAGCCATCCGGCGCCTCTTCCAAACCGCAAAAACCCGATGGCAAATACGATACTGGTCGGCGCGCAATGGGGCGATGAAGGCAAAGGCAAGATCATCGATGTCCTCACCGGCAACGCCGATATCGTCGTCCGCAGCCAGGGCGGAAATAACGCCGGCCACACCGTCATCCAGGGCGGAAACAAATACGTTCTGCATCTCATCCCCTCCGGCATTCTGCGTCCGCGCAAAATGTGCGTCATCGGCAACGGCGTCGTGATCGATCCAGTCGCGCTGGTGGGCGAAATCGAGGGCCTGCGCAAAGTCGGGGTCAAGATCGGGAAGAACCTGCTCATCAGCGATTGCGCCCATCTCGTGCTGCCGTATCACCGCGCGCTCGACGAACAACGCGAACTCCGCCAGGGCCACGCCAAGATCGGCACGACCAAGCGCGGCATCGGTCCCGCTTACGGCGACAAAGCCGCGCGCACCGGGTTGCGCATGGCCGACCTGATGCAGCCCGAGCTTTTCAGCGAAAAACTCCGGGCCAAGATGCGAGAGAACAACAGCATCCTGAAAGCACTCGACGCGAAGCCGAATTCCTTTGCCAAGGTGAACCGCGATTTCCTCGCCGCGGGTGAGAAACTGCGACCCTTCGTCGCCAACACCGTCGTCTATCTGCATCATGCTTTGCAGCAGGGGAAAGAGATTCTCTTCGAAGGCGCGCAGGGCACATTTCTCGATATCGATCACGGCACCTATCCCTATGTCACGTCCTCCAACACGACAGCGGGCGGCGCCTGCACCGGCAGCGGCGTGCCGCCGCATCGGATGGATCGCGTCCTCGGGGTAATGAAGGCTTACACGACTCGTGTCGGCGAAGGTTCGCTCCCGACCGAGGATCCGGTGATCGCGGGTATGCTGCACGACATGGGACGGGAATTTGGCGCCACCACCGGGCGGGCGCGGCGCTGCGGCTGGTTCGATGCCGTCGCGACTCGTTATGCCACGATGATTAACGGCATCGACGAACTCGCCATTACCAATCTCGACGGGCTCGACACGGTCGATCCGATCAAGGTCTGCGTTGCCTACAAGCTCGATGGCAAGAAGCTCGAAGTGCCGCCGAGCGACGCCGCGCAATTGAACCGCTGCAAACCGGTCTACCTCGAATTTCCCGGCTGGAATAAGTCGACCGAGAAAGCAAAAAAACTTTCCGATCTGCCGAAGGAAGCGCGCGACTACGCGAAAAAAATCGCGGAACTGACCGGCGCCCGCCTCTCCATGATCAGCGTCGGACCGGCCCGTGGGCAGACTTTGTTCCTCTAGATATGGTCGCTCCGTCCAAGGCGGTCCCCCGCCACGTTGCCATCATTATGGATGGCAACGGTCGCTGGGCGAAGGAGCGCGGGCTGCCGCGGATCAAGGGCCATGAAAAAGGCGCCGACGCGGTCCGGGCCTGCGTCGAAGGCTGCGGCGATTTGCGGATCGAGTATCTCACCCTCTACGCCTTCTCGGCCGAAAACTGGCAGCGTCCGAAAAGCGAAGTCTTCGCGCTCATGAGTCTGCTCGAGCGTTTCCTGAAAGAGAAGACGCCGGAGCTGATCGAAAAAAACGTTCGGCTCCAGGCGATCGGGCGCCTTACCGATTTGCCCGAGGCCTGCCAGAAGCAGCTGCACAAATCGATCGAGCAAACCGCGAGCAATCACGGCCTCACCCTCATCCTCGCCCTCAGCTACGGCGGCCGGCTCGAGATCATCGACGGCATCAAGAGCCTTTTTCACGAGATCGAAGAAGGGCACATCGATCCCGCGATGATCGACGTCGAGATGTTCAGCAAACATCTTTACACCCGCTACTATCCCGATCCCGATCTGCTCATCCGCACCTCGGGCGAGATGCGGATCTCAAATTTCCTCCTCTGGCAGCTCTCCTACACCGAGATGTATGTGACCCCGAAACTCTGGCCCGATTTCGGGAAAGAGGATCTCTTCGAGGCGGTCCATGAATTCAGCCGCCGTCAGCGCCGCTACGGCGGTGTGTGAAGCGCCGCCAGTTGCCCGGTAGGGCGAGACTCCGTCGAGCCTGGGGGAAGATTTGTCCCTGCTCCAATCACGTTCTCCCTGGCTCGACGGAGTCTCGCCCTACCGAAAAGATGCAGCCCAAGCGATGACCGAGATTAGATGAACGCGGCCGCAACCGAATCGGCGAGGAAGCGTCCTTTTCGCGTCAAGATGTAGCGCTCCGCCTGCGGCAACATCAGGCCGAGCCGGACGAATTCTTCCACTTCGTTAGGCTGATCGTTCACCCATTCCGCTGGAATTCCCCAATTCGTCCGGAGCGACAAGGCGATCGACTCCGAGCGTTTCATCTGCGGGGTCAGAATTTCGTCGCCGGTCGAAGCCGATTCTCCGCCTAACAAACGATCGGCATAGACCCGATAATCCGAGACGTTCTGCCAGCGCCGCAAGCCAATGGTCGAGACGGCGCTCGGCCCGAGCCCGAGATAATCGCTCCCGCTCCAGTAGGCGCGGTTATGGATCGACTCGAAACCGGGCCGCGCATAATTCGAGACCTCATAATGCTCGAAACCGGCTTCGCCTAACAACTCGTCCGTCCGGACGAAGAAGTCGGCGTCCGCTTCCGCATCCGTCCGAAATTCGCCACGCGAATGGCGCAGGAAAAATTCGGTGTCCTCTTCGTAGGTCAGGCAATAAGCCGAAATGTGATCCGGCTTTAGCGCCAGCGCGCGCTGCACGGTCGCGTCCCATTGCGCGATCGTTTGGCCGGGCAGCCCAAACATCAGATCGATGTTGAGATTCTCGAACCCGGCCCGTCGCAGCAAGGCGAAGGAGGCTTCCGCTTGCGCGGCGGAATGCTCGCGCCCGAGCAGTTGCAGGAGCTCGTCGTCGAAGGATTGCACGCCGAGGCTGATCCGATTTACGCCGCGCGCTCGCAACAGGTTCGCTTTCCTTTCCGAAACGCTGCCCGGATTGGCCTCGAAGGTCCACTCCTTCAGCCCGGAGAGATCGAGCCGAGCCTGAAAACCGTCGAGGAGATACTCAAGTTGATCGGTCGTCAGGGCGGTTGGCGTCCCGCCGCCAAAGAAGATCGTCTTCGGACGCAGGCTCGTGGTTCCCAGTTCCGCTACCAGCGCCTCGCAAAAGCGCCTCGCCTGCGCCGGGTCGGCCCGTTCTTTGTAAAAGGCGCAATAGGGGCAAATCCGGGCGCAAAACGGGATGTGCACATAAATGTGCCGCACCGCGGCGGCCGCCGCCGCGGAGTTGTCATTCGTCCCCTCGCCCATAAAGTCCACCATCGTCGCTCGCCTCTTTCGCTCAATCGCTTTTCTGGTCGCCAGCGCGGGGTGCGCAGCCGCCCAAGGCCTACCGCCACCGCCCGCCCCGCCACCGGCGCCGACTCCCTCGATCGTTTACCGGGCCCATAACCAGGACGCGATCCACGAGTACAAAACCGACCCAAGAGTCGTTAGGCAAATGACCAACGCGCTCATCCTCGCCGTCACCCGCCAGCCAGACATCGCCAGCGCCTGGCGTTCGCTGGTCCAGCCTAACGACCGCATCGGGATCAAGATCTCAGCCGCGGGCGGCGAACTTTTCACCACTCACCGCGACATCGTGAACACGATCGTCGACGGCCTCGTCGCCGCCGGGCATTCCCGGCGCGACATCATCGTCTGGGATAAATCGCTCGGCGGAATCAGCGAAGCCGGCTACACCGGCAACGAAGGCTACCAGCTCAAATCGATCGCGCCGCGCGAGGGCTACGATGCGAAAGCGATCATCTCGGCGCCCTTGCTCGGCAATCTCATCTGGGGCGACTTCGAATACTTCGGCGGGCGCGGACAGATGCCGTTGTTGAGCGAGACCGAGAACACGAGCAGCGTCAGTCACTTCTCGAAAATCGTCGCTAATGAAGTGACCAAAATCATTAATCTGCCCGTCCTGAGCGACAGCGTGCGAAACGGCGTGGCCGGTTGTCTTTACAACGTCACCATTCCCAACATCGACAACTGGCGCCGCTTTGGTATTCCGCCTGAGTTTGGCGCCTCCAGCATCCCGGAAATTTATAACGACCGGCACATCGGGCAAAAGGTCGTGCTCAACCTGATGGACGGCCTGCTCGCGCAATACGCCGGCGGCCCGGAATCGCAGCCCGGTTACGCTTTTCCCTTCGCCACCCTTTACGCGAGCAAGGACCCGGTCGCGATCGACGCCATCGCCCTCCGGCAGCTCGAGGAGTGGCGCAAGAAGCGCAGGGTGCCGCCGATCAAACAAATCGGTGCCCACGTCCAGGTGGCGGGCGAATTCGGCCTCGGGAATGCGGACCTTTCGCGGATCATGATTCGCGACGTCAACCCGTGAAAGCGATCCTCAAATCGGTTTCGCGATCGTTTTACCTGACGATCAAGTTTCTGCCCCGGGCCCTGCGCGAACCGGTCAGCTTGGCCTATCTCCTGGCGCGCGCGACCGACTCGATCGCGGACACTGCCGCCGTCCCCGCCCCCATTCGCCTAACGACCCTGCACTCATTCGCCGGAGTCATCGCGGACGAGCGCGATTTCAGCACGGTTGAAGAATCGCTCCGCGATTTCGCCGCCCGGCAAACCGACCCCACCGAGCGCGCCCTGATCGAAAATCTCCGCGGCTGCATCGACCGGCTGGCCCAGACCGAATCGGCTGACCGCGCCGACATTCGCGCCGTCCTGCAAACGATCGTGCGCGGACAGGAACTCGATCTCGAGAGATTCGGCGATCCGGCCAATACCCGGTCGCTGCAAAGCGCGTCGGAGCTGGACGAATACACTTACCTCGTCGCCGGTTGTGTGGGCGAATTTTGGACTAGGCTCGGATTCCGGCATTTCTCAAATTTCGCGACGCGTTCCCCTAATGAAATGACGGAGCTCGGCATCGAGTACGGCAAAGGCCTGCAACTGATCAACGTCCTGCGCGATCGGGGCGCGGACCTTAAAAATGGCCGTGGCTACCTGCCGGCGGACGAGGTAGGGGCGGCCTCGCTCGAGGAAGTTTTTGCCCGCTGGCTGGAACACGCCCAGCACCAAATCGAGGCTGGCATCGAGTACTGCTCCGCCCTAACGAGTTGGCGCGTCCGCTTCGCCACCGCGCTTCCAGCCTTGATCGGCGCCCGGACCGTCGCGCTCTTGCGCGAGGCCGGACCAACCGGCGAAAAGATCAAAGTCCCGCGCAACGAAATCCGCCGCATCCTGGCCACCGCCGCCTTCGCCGCTGCCTCACCTCCCGCATTGCGCCCGCTCTTCGATCGGCTGCTGGCCATCTCCGGGTAGCGCACTCGTCCCGAGTGCTGGCGAAGGCGTCTCGCCTTCGCGGACTTTCCTGCTGATGTCAGCTCGTCTCGCCGCCGCGTGCTCGTGGAAAGTTCGTCTCCGCGAGACGCGGCAACCAGCACTCGAGACGAGTGCGCTACCCAGAATACTCAACCGCGCCTAACGACGCGGCGGCTGCAGCCTCCCCTTTGGCTGAAGAAAGCGATCAACCGGATCCGAGTCCGCGCAAAGCGTCTTCGTCCACAGGACTGGCAGCTTGCGCTTTGATCCTCTATGGTCGCGATCATGCTTCGCTTTCGCGCTCTTCTTTGTCTTGCCTTCTTTGCGTCCGCTCTCGCGCCATTCGCCTCGGCCGCTCCCACCGCGCTCGTTGGCGGTCGCCTAATCGACGGCTTCGGCGGGCCGCCGCTGGCGAACAGCATCATCCTCATCGAAAACGAGCGGATCACCGCCATCGGCCAGGTCGGGAAAATGGAAGTGCCGAAAGATGCCGAAGTGATTTCGACCGAGGGCATGGATGTGCTCCCCGGGCTCTGGGATTGCCACGTCCATACCATGATCCTCGGGCACAGCGATTACGGGCATTGGGACAAGACCTACGAGAAACGTTTCGGGAGCGAGATCATGCCGGCCGCGGCGCATCAACTTCTGCTCGCCGGGGTGACCAGCGCGCGCGACCTCGGTGGTCCGCTGGCCGACAGCATCAGCGTGCGCGACCGGATCAATCGCGGCGAGATTCCGGGCCCGACGCTTTACGTGGCTGGCCCTTTTATTCAACACGAGCCGTATCCCGGCGAGGAACTCTATCGCTGGGGGGTGAAAGGTGTGGCTGACGCCAAGGCCAAAGTGAAAACGCTGGCCGATGCCGGGGTCAACATCATCAAACTGATCGACCAGGACCAAATGACGCTGGAGGAAGCGAAGGCGGTGGTGGATGAGGCGCACGCGCGCAAACTCCCGGTCGTGGCCCACGGTCATCGGCCGGACGAAATCCGGCGCGGGCTGGCCGTCGGAGTGGACGATTTCGAGCACACCGGGCTGGCCACCGCACCGGGCTATCCGGACGACGTTTTGAAAGGGATTGCGGAGCGGACGGCGAAGATGAACCTGGGGCCACTCTTCTGGTGCCCAACGATCGAGGGTTTTCTCAATTACCAGTCGCTGATCGAAAACCCCGAACCGCTCGACGACCCGGCCTGGCAGCTCGACCTGCCTAACGACATCGTGCAGGACATCAAGAAATCAATCGAGCACCCGGGCCAGCTCAGTTATTATCAAATCACCCCGCTCCGCGCCAAAACGGTGGCGAAGAAGTTCCATCAGCTCCAGGATACCGGCGTCGTCCTCCTGATCGGCACCGACAGCGGCATCCCGATGAAATTTCACAGCAACTCGACCTGGCACGAAATGGAGGCGTGGGTGAACAAACTCGGGGTCGATCCGATGACCACGATCCGGGCGGCTACTTATTGGCCGGCGGTGATGATGAAGGTGGACAAGGACTACGGCTCGGTCAGCGAAGGAAAATTTGCCGATATCATCGCGGTCAAAGGCGATGTCCTGCGTTCGATCAATCTGCTCCAGCGCGTTGATCTTGTGATCAAACACGGGCATCGCTTTAAATAAACGCGCAGTGGAAACTCGAAGCGCAATAGGCCATTAATTCCGAGCCATATGGATATTCGTCTCTTGCTCGTTCCTTACGATTCCGGCCAGCACAACGTGCGCATGGGCGCGGGACCGGAGCACCTGCGCGCGGCCGGCCTCGAAGCGCACCTCAAGGGGCAAGGGCATGCGGTCGACCTCCAGGTGATTGAGCCGGCCTCGATGAATTGGCGGGCGGAAGTGCAGACCAGTTTCGAACTGATGCGCGCGGTCGCGGAGCATGTGCGCGCGGCGCGGGCCAGCGGTCGTTTTCCCATCGTGCTCTCGGGCAATTGTCTTTCCGCAGTCGGGGTCATCGCCGGTCTCGGGGCGCCGACCGGCGTGATCTGGATCGATGCGCACGGCGATTTCAATACCCCGCAAACCACGACCAGCGGGTTCCTCGACGGCATGACGCTGGCGACGGCGACCGGGCGCTGCTGGGTCGAGCTGGCGCGGAGCATCGAAGGCTTCGAGCCGGTCCTCGACAAGGCGGTCCTTATGTTCGGGACGCGTGACCTCGACCCGGGTGAAGGACCGGCCCTGACTCGTTCCGGGATCGTTAGGCTAAGCGCAGAGGCATCCCCGTCGGCGATCGATGCCGCACTGCAGGCGGTCGCCGGAACGATGGAAAAATTTTATGTCCATCTCGACATGGATGCGCTCGATCCGAGCGAAGGCCGGGCCAACGGCTACACCGCGCGCGGCGGTTTCTCGAACGAGAAATTGCAGGCGCTCCTGGCCGCGGTCGCCAGCAACCTGCCGGTGCAGGCGCTGACCATCGCGAGCTACGATCCCGCCTACGACAGCGAGGGCACGGTCTGCGCCGCGGCCTTGCAGGCGACCGGCACGGTCGTCAGCGGCGTCACCCAGCTGGCCTGATTTTCGTCAGGCAGGCATCTCGCGCTTGACCGCGGAAGGCGCTTTGTCCTCGCGCAAACCAAGGAAAACCGGCGCGCGCAACTTCGCGTCGCGCGTCCACTCCGCGAATTTTACCTGGCAAACGAAGTCCGGGTTCACCCAGGTCATCTTTTTCATCATCCCGGGAGTGATGCCCTGCGACCATTTGCCGCCGCTCTTGGAAGGCAAATCCGCGAACGGGCAGTCGTCGCGAATTTCTTTCTGAAATTCCTCGTGCAGATGGGCCAGCATCCTGGTGTCGAATCCCGTCCCGACCTTGCCGGCGAAAAGCAGTTTCTTTTTTTCGTAATAGCCGACGAGCAAGGCTCCAAAATGCTGGCGCGCGCCGGCCGGCGGGCTGTAACCGCCGATGACAAATTCCTGCTCGTTTTGGCACTTCAGCTTGATCCAAGCGCCGCTACGGCGGCCCGCTTCGTAAACGGAATCGGCCCGCTTGCCGATGATTCCCTCGAGCCCGCGTCGCTCGACCTCGGCGAGGAGCGCTTGCGGATCGTCGCCCAACTCGCCGGAATAACGAATCGGTTCGCCCAGGCCGGCCGCGAGCTGGCGCAGCATTTCCTTCCGGGTCGTTAGGGGAAATCCGCCCAGATTCTTGCCCTCGAGCTGCAGGAGATCGAAGACGTAATAGGAAAGCGGCGCCTCGGAGCCTTCCATTTCCCGCGCCTGCAGGAGCTGAAACGACGAGCGCCCTTCCTCATCGAGCGCGACCACTTCCCCATCAATGACGCATTCCTCGCAGGGCAATGCCTCCAGCGCCTCCGCGATCTCCGGGAACTTTTTCGTCAGGTCGTTTTCATTGCGCGAGATCAACTTCACTTTCCCGCCGCTCTTCACTGCGAGGGCGCGAAACCCGTCGAACTTCAGCTCGTAAATCCAGCCCCCGCCCGAGGGCGGCGTCTCGACCAGCTTCGGTTTCATCGGCGCGATGAAACGCGGTTTCCCGACGGGCAAGGAATCAGGCAGCGCGAGCGCGCTTTTTTTTACTTTTGCGGCCCGCGGGGCTTTTTTTTTAAGTCCGCTTTCCTTCCGCGTCACCGCCTGCCGGACGCGGGCGCGCAGGGTTTTCTGGGTATCGTTAGGCTGGTCGCGATTTGATTGCCATTCGGCGTCGCGATCTTTCGCGATCTGCTTCATCGTCCGGCCGGTTTTGGCCGATTGATCATCGCGTTTTTTCGAGATCGATTTGACGTTGGCGTCGCTTTTGAGCAGGAGCCACTGGGTTTTGCCACCGTCCTTCCGGGTCCGGATCAAGGCCCAGTCGCCTTTTAGTTTCTCACCTTCCAGGACGAGATGGAGCCGGCCTTCGCGCAACGCCTCGAGCGGCTTCTCGCCATGGACATAATAGTTGCCCCGGTCCCAGACCATGACCGTCCCGCCGCCGTAGCTCCCCTCCGGGATGACTCCTTCGAAATCCTCGTAATCGATCGGGTGATCCTCGACCTCGACCGCGAGATGTTTTTCCCCGCGCTCCCACGGGATGCCCTTAGGCACCGCCCAGGACTTCAGGACACCCTCCATCTCCAGCCGAAAATCGTAATGCAACCGGCTGGCGTCGTGTTTCTGGATGACGAAACGGGAGGCGCCCGCGACTCGCTTCGGCCGCGGCTTCTTCTTCGCGCCACTCGGTTCGGCGGTGACAGAGAAGTTCCGTTTCCGCTGGTACTCGGTCAGACCCATGGCTTATTTAGGCTCCCATCAAAAAAAGAAAACGCCACCGCGATCGCGCGGATCGCGGTGGCGCTAATTTTTCGCTCCGACCTGTTTGCCTAACGACGGGAACGAGAACGCCCGGCCGTAGCCGGCTCTTCCACTTCCTCCTCCGCTTCTTCGTTCACGATGCTCTCGGCGATCTCGGTCAGCTTTTCATCGGCCGCGCCTTCCTCGTCGAGCGTTTCCTGGAGGAGAGCCTGTGCTTCGTCCTCTCCGAGGGTCGAGGCGAAAGTGCGGACCACGCCGTAGCCGGCCATCTCGTAATGTTCGACCCGCTGAGCAGCGGCGATGAGGCCGGCGTCGATGACCGATTCCGGGCCATCTTCCTTCATCATCTCGGCGCCTTCCTCGATCAGGCCTTTCATCGCCTTACAAGTCTTGCCGGTCGGCTTTTTGCCGAGCTTGACGAAGATTTCGTCCAGCCGCTCGATGTGGGTTTGCGTTTCTTCGAGATGGCTCTCGAAGGCTTCCTTCAATCCCGGCGTGCTCGCCTTTTTCGCTATCTTCGGCAGCGCCTTGATGAGTTGGTTCTCGGCGTTGTAGAGATCGCGCATTTCTTCAATCCAGAGGGTACGGAGTGAATCCAGTTTCATATAATTTGTTATCCTTGTTTGGGTTTCCTCGGACGCGCCTAACGACGATTCCGGCCGGCTATTCATTCTCTGAACTTACCGTGCAGAGTTGAAACGGATCGGGTCCGCGGGCTGCGCGTATGGCCGATTCTTAAAGAAGAATCAGGAATTTCCGGAGGAGCAATTGCCGTCGCCCAGATGTTGACATGGGCAGCTTCGATTGATTAAACCGGAGGGATGAAAATCCTGTTCCCACTCAGCATTATCGGTCTGCTTTTGCTTGCCACGCCCGGCTTTTGCGTCACGCCCGTTTTTCAGGTCGAGGTGAAGTGCGAACCAAAACGCGCCGACGTGAAACGAAGCGCGTCCACCAGCACGGAAGAAGCGGCGGAGAGCTGGGTTTACCTCATTACGGTGACGAGCCATACCTTTCAGGATATCCCCGACGTGCGGGCCGAATATGTCGTTTTCGCCACGCACGAACGCTTCGGCTCCAAGTCCGAAGCGAAGCCGGAACGCGTCCCCGGAAGCAAGACCCTCGGGACCTTGGCACGCAATGGGAAAACCAGCTTTGAAACCGAACCTGTGACGCTAAAAAAGGCGCGCCTCAAAGCCGATTGGTATTACACCAACGGAGCCAAGGGTAAGGCGAAAGATGAACTGCGGGGCGTGCTGGTCCGGGTCTATTCCGGCGATCAATTGATCGGCGAATTTTCGCAGCCTGCTTCGCTGAAGACGCAGGAGAAATGGGACGGCTAGCTGGCCTAGTCCCACAATTCGACTGACACGATCGCACCCGCCGCAAACGTTTCACCGCCCGCCACCCGCAAGAGCGCGTTGGCGCGGCTTAAACCAAATAAGGCGTGTGACTCCTGCAAACCGCTGACGGTGAAGGCGCCGCCTTGCAACCGGCCGCGCAGGTAATGCGGCCGCTCGCCGTCGTTCGACACCTCGGTCGACAAGCGGGCCGGGACCTGGCGCAACCCGAGATTGTCCTCCCCTGCCCCGCTCATTTTTCGTAAAGCCGGCCGCACGAATTTAAGGAATGTGACAAAAGCCGAGACCGGGTTTCCCGGGAGCCCGAAGATGGCGCAACGGCCCGCCCGGCCAAAAAGAAAAGGCTTTCCCGGCTTTATCGAAACCCGCCAAAGATCGATCTCGGCTCCGACGGCGTGCAGAGCCGGTTTGACCAAATCGTGATCGCCGACCGAAACGCCGCCACTGATGACGAGCGCGTCGTTTTCGATCCCGCGCCGGAAAAGTTCGGTCATCCGTTCAAGATCGTCCGGGCAAGGCTCGACCAATGGGACCTCCGCCCCGGCCCCGAGCGCGAGCGCGCGCAACATGAGCGCGTTGCTCTCGAAGATTTGTCCCGGCTGCGGCGTGCTGCCGACCGGCACCAACTCGTCGCCGGTCGAGATAATCGCGACCCGCGCCGCGCCGCCCACTTCGATTTCCGCCATTCCTTGCGCGGCGAGCAGGGCCATGGTTTGCGCGCCCACGGGCTCGCCGCGAACGAGGATCTTTTGCCCCTCCGCCAAATCGGCGCCGCGGCGGCGAATGAATTCCCCGGGCTCCACTCCGCATTCCGCCACGATCCAGTCGCCGTCGCGTTTGACGTCTTCCTGCATGATGACGGCGTCGGCCCCGGCGGGCATCGGCGCGCCGGTAAAAATGCGGATGGCCTCGCCAGCCCCGATCGTTAGGCCACGGTCGGCCCCGGCTGGTTGTTCGCCGGCGACGCGCAGGCGCGCCCCTTTTGCACCGAACGCGGCCTGGACGGCGTAACCATCCATGGCCGAGTTGTCGAACGGCGGCAGCGAGCGGGTCGCAAGCAAATCGCAGGCGGCAAACCGGCCTAACGAATCGAGCAACGGCAGCTTGCGGCCAGGCAAGGGCGAAACCTTTGCCAATACCGCCGCCAGCGCCTCGGCTTCACTTGTCATTTCCAACCTCATCGCCCACGGCCGGTTCGCCATCGACGATATCAGCCGCGATAAAGGGTCGCTTTTGCTCGGGTGACGCTTTCAGATGCGCGGTGTTTCCCGCGGCGTTCGTCGTGCGCAGCGCAGTGCCGGGCGGCGGCACGTAAAGATTCGATTGCAGATCGATCAGGACGAAGTGTTTCTCTTCATCCACCACCGCCACTTCGCCGACCATGCGGGGCCGGGGTGGTGCGGTCGCGTCCGGCGCCTTGGCCCGGTGAGACGCGGCACAGCCAGCACCGAGAAAAAGACCGCAGTTCGTTAGACAAAACAGGGAGAAGAGCAAAGTGGCGCGCATCGGGTGAGGCAACTGGTTGACGAGCATGGAACGACCCCGATATTCTCGCAACTTCGACGGCGCATCAGGTGAGGTGGCTGAGTGGTCGAAAGCAACGCTTTGCTAAAGCGTCGTACTCCAAAAGGGTACCGAGGGTTCGAATCCCTCCCTCACCGCTCTCTCGAATCCGGCAGCCCGCGATAAACGCGTGGCCGGCTGAGCTTCGGCGAGGCTTTCGGCATCCTTCTCCAGCCGCTTGAGCCCGAAGAGTTCGCTGCGAATTAAATCGACGGGCTCCGAACGCAGCACTGCCGCAAACTGTTTCACGAACCGGCCGAGACCGCAGCTTTCATCAGCGCGTCCTTCGTCGAGTCCACATAAATGGCGCCGTCGTCATAACTGATCCGCGACACTTTGTCGGTGGGTATCGTTATCTTGTTGCCCGAATACCAATGTCCGCATTCGACCACGATTTCTCGAATCATCCATGTCCTACCGTCGATCATGAAATCGGCCACCTGGCCGATCACGCCATCACTTCCTTCGACACTATAGCCGGCGATGGCGTGCGAGCTGCGAAGGTGTGAATCGACCGCCTTTTTCTCGAGATCGGTCACGGACGACGGCGGGGGAGCCACGACCGGATAATCGACCAACCCCCACAACGGCCAGGCTTGAGCGTAGTATGGATAGCCATAGTGACGATGGTATTCCTCCTCCTGCTGACGCGTCACCGACTCGTGTTCGTAAATCGACGGACTCTCCTCGATTTGTTTCTTGGTCAGATTGACGAGAAGGACTTTTCCCTCCGGATAAAGATGACCCAAAGAATGCGGCGAAATCAGCACGCGACGTCCGGCAAGCCATCCGCCGGTATCGGCGACGAGGTAGCGCAAGGTCCAAGTCTTGTCGTCGAAGTAGAAATCCTTCACCTGGCCGATCTCGCCGTCGGAAGCTCGCAGTTTTTCTCCGTACCGCCCGTGAATGCTGTGCAACATGATGAACTTTCTTGCCTTCGGGGACGACGTCGTCCCGCTCGTTGATCGCGCCCTCGGAGCGCATGCAGTCGTTAACCCTTGGGCGAAGAATCGGCTAATACCTTATGAAGCGGACGGCCATTACCTGAGGCTATGGCCTCTCTCGCGCCGCGACTTCCGTCAGCGCATCCGGATGTCGCGATCGCTCACGAGCTTCAAATACGCGTGCAGGGCGGTGGAGGGATTATCGGCGGCCCAGGCGATGCAGGATTCGGTTTCGACCGCCGGACGCAGTTCGCGGAAAACGACATTCTCGTGCGGAAGCCTCTTTGCCTGCGCCGGGAGCAGCGCGACGCCCAAACCCGCTGCGACCGCATGGATCAGCGTGCGCTCGATTTCGACATCCTGGAGAACCTTGGGCGCAAAGCCCGCGCGCCGGCAAGTTTCGGTCAGCCATTGTCGATAGCCTGGATAACTCCCTTCCGACATCCCGATGAAGAACATCGGCTTCAGCTTTTTGAGCTGGATGACGGCTTCTTTCGCGAGCGGGTGATTTTTTGCCACCGCCGCGACCGTTTCGTAGGAAGCGATGGGCAGAAATTGCAGCCCGCGCTCCTCGATCGGCTCGCGCAATCCGACAAAGCCCAGATCGATTCGTCTATCCTCCAACGCTTGAAACTGATCGCCGCAACTCATGTCGAAAAGATTGATCGGGACTTTCGGGAGTGACCGCTGGAAGGCCGCGAGGGTCACCGGCAGCAGATCGTAGAAGAGGTCGGCGACGTAGCCGATATTTAGCGGAGCTGGCGGACGACCATCGCCGCGCTGGGCCGACTCGACAATTTCCTCGCTCAAGGCGAGCAGACGCTTCGCGTCGACTAGGAAGGTCGCGCCCTGCCGCGTCAGATTTACTCCCTGCTTCGTCCGATCGAGCAGGCGCACGCCGATCTCTTCTTCCAGATCCTTGATCTGACGCGTGAGCGAGGGCTGTGAGAGATGAAGCTTGCGCGCGCCCTTCGTAAAACTGAGCGCTTCCGCGACCGCGACAAAATAGCGTAGATGACGAAGCTCCACCGGAATCGAAATTACACGGCAAGAGCCATTTCGACAATCCATCCATAGCCGCAGGCTATCAGCGTCCGCCCAACAAGGTATTAGCAGATTCCCCGTCTGGGCCGAAACGAAGGGAGCGACTCAGCGCGACCTCGCGTCCGCTGGGCGCTATTCATCATGGATCGCAAAGCATCAGTCGTGTGGAATGGAACGCTGCGTGAAGGCACGGGGACCATGCGGACCGAAAGTGGCGTCCTGGCCGACACGCAGTACTCCTTTCGCACTCGCTTTGCCGAAGGCCTCGGCACCAACCCCGACGAATTGATCGCCGCGTCCCTGAGCGGCTGTTTTTCGATGGCTCTCGCCAACGAACTCAGTCTCGCTGGTTTTCACCCGTTGCGGATCGAAACCGCCGCCACTGCTACATTGGAAGACATGGCCGCGGGCTGGACCGTCACGAAGATCCTGCTCGATGTGCGGGCAACAGTTCCCGACGTCACGCAGTCGGCTTTCATGGATGCCGCGCTCTCTGCCAAGACGAGGTGCCCTGTCGCCCGCCTGCTTAACACCACCATCTGCATGACGGCGAGCCTCAATTGATGAAAACGACGGACGCTGAGTTGGAGTTTTCGAACGGGGACGGCCCGCGCAGGCCCAAGGCAATATTCGCCGACAACTTTTTATCAGCTGTCCAACCAGCCAACTAAACACTTACTCGAGTTTTAAGCCAAATTATCATTATGAGCACAAACAAGAATCCTCTCAACAAAGGCATCCTCACTGAAAATGCCGTCGGCATCGGCACGGTGACCGCAGAGATGGTCGAGACGCGCGCGCGCGAACTCGCCGCCATCGCGGGTCGCATCGGGTCGCAAGCCTCCGAGCAGGATTACGAGCAGGCCCAACGTGAACTGACCGGCGGGTCGGAGATCGACGAAGACGTCGAACTTCTGGAATCCATTCCCGAATCCGAACGCTGGGATCCGGTCCCGGGTTCCGTAGGCCATCAGATCCTGGCTTCGTTAGGCAAGGATGAGGACAGCGACGGACGAAGCGAAAGCGCCCAACTGGTGGAAGAAGGAATTAAGGAAGCGGAGCATGATCAGATGCTGCAGGCCGCTCGCGCGGCCGCGGCGAAGGATCAACGCGAAGCGTGAGCGGAGAGGAGACACTGGCCTCGACGGCCCGGGCGCTTGTTACCGCGGGCAAAGGCATCCTGGCCGCGGATGAAAGCTTTCCGACAATCGCGAAACGATTCAAGGCGCTCGACATTCCCTCCAGCGAGGAGAACCGCGAAGCCTATCGGGAAATGTTGTTCACGACTCACGGGCTGAGTGACTTCATCAGCGGCGTGATTCTGTTCGACGAGACCTTACGTCAACGAACGAAGGACTGTGTTCCATTCCCAGAGTTACTTACCAACCAAGGCATCCTTCCCGGTATTAAGGTCGATAAGGGAGCTATCGCTTTGCCGAAATTCCCCGGCGAAAAATTCACGCAGGGACTCGATGGCTTGCGCGAGCGGCTCAGCGAATATCGCGAACTCGGAGCCCGTTTCACGAAGTGGCGGGCGGTCATTGCGATCGGCGACGGCTTGCCAACGGCGACTTGCACCGAAACGAACGCGCACGCGCTCGCTCTTTTTGCCGCACTGAGTCAGGAAGCCGGGTTGGTGCCGATCGTGGAGCCCGAAGTGCTGATGGACGGCGATCATTCGATCGCGCGATGCGAGGAAGTGACCGGCGCCACGCTCGAAAAAGTCTTCGAGGAACTTTTTAAGCATCGCGTCACCCTCGAAGGAATGCTGCTCAAGACGGGAATGGTTCTCTCGGGCAAAGACGCTGCGCAACAAGCCAACGTGGAAGAAGTGGCCGAAGCGACCGTTCGCTGTCTGCGTCGTGCGGTGCCGGCGGCAGTTTCCGGGACCGTCTTTCTTTCCGGCGGACAAAGCGACGTGGCGGCGACCGAGCGAATGAACGCAATTTGCCGCGCGGACCATTTACCGTGGCCGGTTAGCTTTTCCTTCGGCCGCGCCTTGCAGGATGCAGCGCTAAAAACGTGGCGGGGTTCCGCGGATAACGTTGCAGGCGCTCAGGCCGCCCTTCGTCACCGCGCGAAGTGCAACAGTCTCGCGACTCAGGGAAAATATTCGGCTGAGGCGGAACAGGAGACGCCGTGAAGATAAGTCCCCTCGCGGGGAAGCCGGCGCCACCGGAAATTCTGGTCGATGTGCCGCGGCTCATAGCGGCCTATTACGCGGATGTTCCTGATCCCGCCGTCGCGGCGCAGCGCGTGGCGTTCGGGACTTCCGGACATCGCGGCTCGTCATTCC
>JBKJNW010000153.1:0-18752 GCA_046593335.1 Chthoniobacterales bacterium
ATCCAGTTCATCTCGCAGGCCGAGGGATCGGTGGCGGAGCTGGACACGCAGTTGATTCTCGCGGTTGACTTAGAGTTCTGTCGCGCCACCGATGCGGCTCCATGTTTCCAACTAATCGAAGAGCTGCGCCGAATGCTCAACACACTGCGTCGCAAGCTGGCGGCGCACTCCTAAAACTTGTCACTCGTCACTCATCACTCGTCACGGGCCCCAGGGCCCCTTGTCATCGACATTGAGAACATCACGAAGGAATACGTGATGGGGGAAGAGATCATCCACGCCCTGCGCGGGGTGACATTGCAGATCCGGCGGAACGAGTATCTCGCGATCATGGGACCGAGCGGGAGCGGGAAGTCAACGCTGATGAACATGCTGGGTTGTCTCGATACGCCCAGTTCGGGCCGGTATGAGTTCAACGGCAAAAATGTCGCGGAGATGGATGGCGACGAGCTGGCCGAGATTCGTAATCGCGAGATTGGTTTCGTTTTTCAAACCTTCAATCTTCTCCCCCGCTCGACCAGCCTGCGCAATGTCGAGCTGCCGTTGATCTATGCCGGAGTCGACCCAGAGGCGCGCGAGGAACGGGCCGCCCAAGCCCTCACGGCGGTGGGGCTAGGCGATCGATTGACGCATAAGCCTAACGAGCTCTCCGGCGGCCAGCGCCAGCGGGTCGCGATCGCGCGCGCGCTGGTCAATAATCCTTCCATCATCTTGGCGGATGAGCCGACCGGAAACCTCGATTCCAAAACCGGCGAAGAGATCATGGGGCTGTTTGAGAGTCTGTATCAGCAGGGCAACACGGTCATTGTCGTGACGCATGAGCCCGACGTCGCGCGCCATGCGCGCCGCGCCGTGCACCTGCGCGATGGTGTGGTGGAAAGTGATAAGGTGACGGCGCCGGATGCCGTGAGCGTGGGTTAAACGCAGAGAAGGAAATACAAATGTCGAAATTCGAATTTATTAATTCTCCATTGATCAAAACCGCGCCTTCGAGCCTTTCCCTATTTCGCTCTTGTTTCGGGATTCGAGATTCGGATTTCGAATTTCTCCCGCCGCGTCCTCTGCGGTTAATATTCACTCCGCGATGAAGCGTTTTCTCTACGAACTGAGCGAGAGCTGGAAGATTGCGGCCGCGCAGATGGCCGCGAATAAGACCCGCTCCATGCTGACCGCGCTCGGGGTCATCATCGGGATCGTGGCGGTGACGTTGATGGGCACCGCGATCAACGGCATCTCGACCGGGTTCGACAAGAGCATGGCCGTGATCGGCGATGACGTCCTTTATGTCGAGCAGCGGCCCTGGACGCGGATGAACGATTGGTGGAACTACCGCGACCGCAAAAAAATCCGCACGGAATACGCGGACAAAATCAACCGCGCGATCGCAGCCACGCCCAACTCGAATCTCATGATCGCGGTTCCAACAATGAGCCTGCTCCGCTCGGTCAAGGCGGGCGATAACACGGTCGACAATGTCTTTATCCTGGGCACGACGAACGATTACACCCTGATCTCGACCCTCGATACGAGCGAAGGCCGGTTCTTCAACGAGCTCGAATCGCGCGGCGGTGCCGAAGCGTGTGTCGTCGGCTACGACGTGGCGGACGCGCTCTTCGCGGGCCGGAGCGCGCTGGAGAAGAATATCCTGATCAACGGACACGCCTTCAAGGTCATTGGCACCCTAACGAGACAAGGAACGTTCCTCGGGCTCTTCAGTCTCGATTCGATCGTTGTCATTCCCCTGCCCGCCTTCAAAAAATACTTCAGCGCGAAGAGCGAAGCCGATGTGCGGGTGAAGGTGCGCGACAAAGCCCGGATGCTCGATTCGCGAGACGAGCTGACCGGGATCATGCGCCGCCTGCGCTCGCTCCCGCCGGAAAAGCGGGACGATTTCAGCATCAACGAGCAACAAGCGTTCAAAAGCACGCTCGACGGGGTGAAAGCGACGATCGCGATCGCGGGGTTGTTCATCACCGGGCTCTCGCTTTTCGTCGGCGCGATCGGGATCATGAACATCACTTTCGTAAGCGTGAAAGAACGAACGAAAGAAATCGGGACGCGCAAGGCGCTGGGGGCGCGGCGGCGGACGATCCTGTTGCAGTTCCTGATCGAATCGACCGCGCTCTGCCTGGTCGGCGGGCTGGTCGGGCTGGCGGTCGCTTACCTGATGTGTTTCGGGATGGCGAAGGCGTTTCCCTCGTTCCCGATCAGTTTTTCGTTCGGGCTGGTGATCGCGAGCATGATCGTGTCGGTCGTGACGGGTCTGGTCTCGGGGATCGCGCCGGCGTGGTCGGCCTCGCGCTTGGATCCGGTGGCGGCGCTCAGATATGAATGAGAAAATTCGGAATCCGAATCTCGAAATCCGAAACAAACTCAAATGCCAAATGACGAAAATCCGAAACGCTACGATCTGGAAGATCGAACGTTTGCTTTCGCAAAAGACGTTCGCACTTTCGTCAAAGACGTAGAGAAGACGATCGCTAACGTAGAGGACGTTAAACAACTGGTCAGAGCTTCTGGTTCTGTCGGGGCCAACTACATCGAAGCGAATGAGGCACTGGGAAAGAAGGATTTCCTTATGAAGATCAAGACCTGCCGTCGGGAAGCCAAGGAATGTCGCTATTGGTTGGGACTGATCGATATCGGGAAAGGCTCGCAGGAGGACAAGGGCGTCTCTTGGGAGAATCTGACGAATTGATGAAGATTTTCGGCGCGATCGTTAGAAAATGTGAGGAGTAGGCGGTTTCGAGTTTTGAATTTCGCATTTCGATATTGTTTCGCATTTCGATATTCGAAATTCGAGTTTTCCCATGCAGTTTCGTGAGATCTTAACGATGGCGCTGGCTTCGGTCGGAGCGAACAAGCTTCGCTCCGCCCTGACCATGCTCGGGATCACGATCGGCGTTTTCTCTGTCATCTCGGTCATGACCGCGATCGGCGCGATGCAGGCCTCGATCGAGACCGGACTCACGCTCTTTGGCTCGAACCTCTTCCAGTTTGCCAAATACCCGGTGACGGTGAACGCGGGGGGCAAGGGCTCGCGTAAATTCGAAAACCGGCGCGACATCGATTACCGCCAAGCGCAACGCTATGCCGAGTTGATGGACGGACAGGCGGCGGAAGTTTGCCTGAAGTCGTTCGATAACGGAAAACAGGCGGTCTACCAAGGCGTCAAGACCACCCCCAGCCTGACCATCGTGGGCACGAATAAGAGTTTCCTCGCCGCCAACGCTTATACCCTCGCCTACGGTCGCAACCTGAACGACGAGGATGTCGCGCTCAGCCGCCGCGTCGTCGTCATCGGACGCCAGATCGAGGAGCGCCTTTTCCCCAATGAGTCGCCCATCGGCCGGCTGATCAAGCTTAGCGGTCACACTCTCACCGTGATCGGTGTGCTCGGGGAACGCGGGACGGCTTTCGGGCAGAGCCAGGACGATATCGCGGTCCTGCCGATTACTCGCTTCTTCGAGGACTTCGGATCGGCTAATCGCACGATCAACATCGCCACCCAATCCTTTTCGCAGCTCGATTACAACCGGACCTTTGACCGCGGGATCGGCGCGATGCGAATCGCCCGCGGCCTGACCGCGGAAGAGCCTAACGACTTCGAGATTTACACTAACGATTCGCTCAAGAGCGCTTTTGTTTCGATCGCCGGGGTGATCCGGATCGGGGCCTTTGTCATCAGCACGATCGCACTGCTCGCGGCCGGGATCGGGATTATGAACATCATGCTGGTGAGCGTGACGGAGCGGACGAAGGAGATTGGCATCCGCAAATCGATCGGGGCGCGCAACCGCGACATCCTGCGGCAGTTCCTCGCCGAAGCGGTTTTCATCTCGGAAGCGGGCGGGATTCTCGGGATCATCCTCGGGGTGCTGGGCGGCGATCTGCTCGCGCTCTGGTTGAAGGTGAGCCTGATCTTTCCCTTCGGCTGGGCCGTCGCCGGGCTGGTGGTGTGCTCGGCGATTGGGATCGGCTTCGGTCTTTACCCGGCCTACCGGGCCGCTTCGCTCGACCCGATCGAGGCTCTGCGTTACGAGTAAAAAGGCCGCTTTGCCCTAACAATAGGCCGGGGGGGCACGCAACTTGCGATTGGCGATGCTTTGACATGGCCATGACTTCTCCTATCCTCGGACGCCCCGAATCTGCCTAACGTGCCTACCAACCCTCCTACTTCCGCCTCAGAAAATCTCCCGCGTGGCATTCTCCTGGTGGAGGAGTACGGCGCGCTCGGGGTGGCGATTTCCGCTGCTCTGCAAAAGTTTGCGCCTTTGCACGGGGTGCGGGTGGCGCATGGTTTTGCGGAAGCGGCCGCAATCGCGGCGACGATGCGGCCGGAGCTTTTCGTGCTCGATCTCGATCCGCCGCCAAGCGGCGAGATCGAGTTTTTTAATCAGCTCAAAGCGCAATATCCGGAGTCGCGCGCGCTGGTCATCGCAGCCGGGACCTCGCGCGAATTGCGGGCCGAGCGCGGGACTGGGACCGCGATCCAATTTATCGAGAAGCCATTCGACCTGGCGGAGTTTGGGGCGGCGGTGCAGGCGCTGCTCGGGCCCTGGGCCGTGGTCCCTACCACGGGGTTGCGCGGGACCATGCGCGACTTGCAAATGATCGACCTGCTGGAGCTGAAATGCCTCGCCGGCGGGACGGCGCTCGTCCAGGTCGAGATGAACGGTGAGAAGGCGGGCGAAATTCATTTCCAGAAAGGCCAGATCTGTCACGCGGTGACGGGCGCGATCGTGGGGCTGGCGGCGCTCGAGGAGATGGCGCGCTGGAGCGACGCGATCTTCACTGAAGCGGAGCTGCCTTTCGAAGTGCCGCGCACCATCGACACCGATTGGCGCGTCGTCTTGCTCGGGATCATCCGCAAGCTGGATCATTTCCGGCGGCGCAAGGCGTCGAGCGCGGCCCCGCCCAGCATGCGGCCAGCGATGCGGAACGGGAAAAAAATTCTCGTCATCGACGACACGGAGATGCTCCTTATTTTCGTGGCCGACGTTCTTGCGACGGCTGACCAGAATTTCCAGGTTCTGACTGCGCCGAACGGCGCGGAGGGGCTGCGGCTGGCGCAGAGCGAGCGCCCAGATCTTATCCTGCTTGATTACAGCCTGACCGATACGACGGGTGACAAAGTCTGCAGGCGTCTGCTCGACGACCCGGCGACGGCGCGCATCCCGGTGCTGATGATGTCGGGGCATCTGACCGAACTAACGAAGACGGCGCAGGAATATGAGAACGTGGCTTTGGCGATGCCGAAGCCGTTTCTCTCGGGCGCATTGATCAACGCGGTCGAGAAACTTCTCGCGGCGGGCCCGCTGCCTATGCCCATTCCTGGGGAGCGAGAGTCGGAAGCGCCTCAGCCAGTCTCGCCTCCTGCTCCGCCGAGGGTGGAGACGCCCGTCCCGCCCTCGCCTAAAGGACACGGCGGCAAAGCGGATTTGCCGGGAGCTGTGCCAGAATCAGCGCCGCCCACGCCACCATCGCCCGCGCCGCGACCCGCCGTTCCGATTCCGCCGCCGCCGCCGGTCGAGCCGGAAATCGCGGCAGCAATTCCGCCACCATCTCAACCGGCGAGCAGCCCGCCTTCCGGCGTCGTCGTTAGTCCGACGGAACTGAGCGTGACGCTCGCGCTCAAGATCGTCTCGATGCAATTCAGCTCTTCCCTTGCAATGGAGAGTGCGAGCATGCAACCCTTTGACCGGATCGTCGCGGTCAAGATGGGAGAGAAAAAGGACCTGAACGGAGTGCCGCTGGAAACTGGATTTCGTCTTGGAAAAATCGTCCTCGGGAGCGATCGGCAGATCGAGACACTGCGCCTCGTTCCGACCCGGCAGCCGCCGCAACTTCCGGTTCCGAGTTCCTCTTTTCCAGTCGCGACCAGCCGCTTCGGCCAGGCTCCGACCGATCCCAAACTCCAGCTGACCGCGCCGGCGGAGGGCGCGATGCGCGTGCGGCTGACGGCTCAGTACAAATTGCTATCGGTGGAACTTTCGGTCGGATTCGAAGTTGCCGCCGTCCTGCTCAAGGCCACGCCGCAGCCGGTCCTGGTGCGCAATGCTGGCGAAACCGCCGGCCGGCCGTTCTCGGTCGAAGCGGTGCAGCTCGATGGCTCCTCCGAACTGCAGAGCTTGCTCGTCAAAGCGATCAGCTAATCGTTAGGCAGCGGCATGCTCGCGCAGAAACGGCTCCAGCTCTTCCGTCCCGAAATTGGCCAGCACGTCGCCATCCCAGACCAAAGTTGGAGTCTTCGATTGGCCTGAAATTTCCTGCAGCTTCTGCATTTGCGCGGGATCGCTCCGGACTTCGACTTCCTCGTAAGTGACTTGGTGCTGATCGAGATAGTTGCTCGCGGCTTTGCAGTAGGGACAGCCGCGCTTGATGTAAAGAATGGGAGTTGCCATGTATTGCCAATTCGTGCGCGCCCCGCCCGCAGGACGGATTCACTCGCTCGCCCCGCGAGATTTTATGCCTTCGCGCTCCACTCTGCGCGAGCGGTCGTGAACCAGAGAATCGCCAGGAGAGCGAGAATGGAACCGTTGAGCACGAGGTGCGAGGTGAAGGTGAGGTTGCTGCTGGCGGCGCCGAAACAGCCGCAGGCGACATTGATTCCTTGCGCTTTAGCCCAGATGGTGGCGCCGATAAATCCGAGCATGAGCGCGCCGCTGATGGCCAGGGCCCCGGCAAAGAACCGGTGAAAAATGAGCGCGAGTCCGGCCAGGATTTCCAGCCAGGGAAGATAAAAGGCGAGGCGCACGCCGACCGTCCAGGGCAGGAGATGATAATTTTGGATGTCGTTGGCGAACTCGATCGGATCGCGCACTTTCAGGACGCCGGCATAAACAAAAACCGCTCCCGCCACGAGGGCGAGGAATCGCCTAACGAAAAGCCACGTGCGCGGCGCGGTCGAGGCGGGCTTCACTTCGCTTTCCCCCATGCTTCCCAGCCTCCCTCCAGAACGTAAACGTCTTGCAATCCCGCCTCATTCCGCAGGCGCTCGGCCACGGCGTGGCTCGCGCTGCAACTAAGCGCGCTGCAATAAACGATGATCTTTCGCTCCGGCGCCCAGGCGGTGAGAAAAGTCCGCAGCTGCGCGTTCCAGTCGTCTTCATTCAAGAGCAGCGCACCCGGAACGTGGGCGCGCGCAAATTCCGTTTCCGGACGCGCATCGACCCAGATGACGGAATCGCCCCAGCTCTTTGCCTCGGCCACGCTGACCAGCGCCGAATCGACCGGCGGATGGTGCCAGGAAACGCTGTTGCGATAATAAACCGCCTGGCCGATCGCCGGAAGAAATGCCAGCCCGAGGAGGAGCAGGACCTGGCGGACTAACGACGGACGCACGCGCTATTTCGGCGGCAATTTCGCCCGGCTATCGACCCGCACATTGGCGTAGTAGGTCTTGTGGGCGTCCTTCGGGAAATCGGGCTCGATCTTGAGCGAAGCATTGATCGGGCGGCCCGCCTCTTTCGGCGTGACGATGATCTTGAATTCTTTTTTCTCCTTGTCCGGGACGACCTCGGTCTCGATCGATTTGTCGGTCGAAGTGACGTTCACTTTTGTGACCGGAAAATCGCCCTCGAGCTTGGCTGTGATGGTCTTCGGCGTGAGCACGTCGTCCGGCGCCCAGTAAATAAAGACAGGCTGGATCGAGAGCAGGCTCGGGATGGTCGCGGTCAGCCTGAGGATAGTGGCGTCGCCCGGCGTGTCGGTCATGACCGTGATCGTCTTGTTCTGGACGCCAGAGCGGTCCCCAATAGTGAAGGTGGCGGTGATCTCGCCGCTCTCGTTAGGCGCGATCGCGTCCTTGGGCGGGGCGGCGGTGGTGCAGCCGCAGGAAGGATGGACCGAGGTGATCGTCACCGGTTTGTCGCTGGTGTTCTTATATTTAAAATGCGCCACCGCGGTCTTGTCATTGAAGTCCGGATGCAGGTCGGCGGTGGTCGATTCCCAGGTGAGGTTGGCACGGGCTGGGACGGCGGCGACGAGCGCGAGACAGAGGGCGGCGAGCAGGATGGCGTTTTTCATGGGATGCGAGTCTAGAAAAAGAAGCCGAAACCGACGTTTCCGCCAATGGAATCGATCCCGAAGTTCGGCTTCTTGATCTCGGCGTTGGAGATATGGCGGTAAGCGCCCTCGATCACAAGCGACCAGCGGTCACTCAGCATCAGGCGGGTGCCGCCGATTGCCTGGAGATTGAACTCGACCGGCAGACTGATGAGCCCGCGCGATTCCGCTTCCCCGATATTCGTGTAAACGCCGCCCGCTCCGATTTGAAGATAGGGCACCAGCCGGGCGCGCGGTTGCACGAAATTATAGCGGAAGATGAGCGTAGCGCCGGCCATGACGTCGCCCGGTCCCTGGAAAATGCCGCCGCCGAAGAGTTCGCCCAGAACCTCGAAATTGCCCGAGAGCGGTCCCATTTCCCAGGGATCGTTCAGCATGAGACCAAAGCGCGTGCTGTTGAGCGCGAAGTCGACCGACGGCCGCCTGTTATCCGTCGTCGTAAAATAGAAGTAGGCGCCAGTCACGTTCTGGAATTCCGTCGCACCGCGGCGGTAATTGCTTTCCGTCTGCGGTGCCATGGTGGTCGCAACCGGCTCCTCCCCCGCAAATGCAGCCGGCAGCGTGCTCAAAAACGCCAGAAAACACGAGGCAAGGAGCTTCTTCATCTCGGCGCGATGAAACGCCAGCCGCGGGCCATTGTCAATCGCAGCCGCTCCCACCTCACGCACCCGGCTGTCTAGCGGTAGTGGTCGCGCACATAATCCGCCACCGCGTCGTGCCAATCGCGCGGCGCCGTGCCGGTCAGTCGCTCGTATTTTGCCGTGCCAAGGACCGTGTAAACCGGCCGGCGCGCGACGAAGTTCTTCATTTCGCCTAACGACACCGCGCCAACCGTTTTCGCCCGCATCAGGACGCCGAATTGGTGGCAGCAATCGAGCGCCGATTGCGCGTATTCCTGCCAGCTGCATTCGCCGCGATTAGCGAGATGAAGAAGCCCGGCGGCAGACGAGGCATCGAGTAAGGGGCGCAGCATGGCGGCGATGTCTGGCGTGTAGGTGGGCGTCGAAAACTTATCGGCCACCGCCGCGACCTGTTCTTCGGTCCGGGCTTTTTTCAGGATGGCATCGACAAAACTTGGCCGGTCCGGCCCAAAGACCCAGGAAACGCGGATGACAAGGGCACGCGCATTGGCCTCCAGGACCTGGATCTCACCTTCCCGCTTGGACTCCCCATAGACACTGATTGGCTCGGCCGCATCCTCTTCCGCGTAGGGCGCGCGCTTTTCGCCGTCGAAAACATAGTCGGTGCTGACGTGGATAAAGCGGCTCCCTTTTTCGCGGCAAATCTCCGCCAAAACCCGTGGGGCCTCGGCATTCAAGCGCATCGCTTCTTCGCGATGATCCTCGCAGTAGTCCACATTCGTTAGGGCAGCGGCGTTGATCAGGACGTCGAAAGGGAGCGGCGCCAGGGTCGAGCGCAGTAGTTCGGTCTGCGCGAGATCCAGTTGGGCGTGGTTGAAACTGATAACCTCATGCCCGGCCGCATACTCGCGTGCGAGGGCAGCTCCGAGTCTCCCGCCTGCGCCGATGATCGCGATCTTCAATTTTTGGGTTTCCTGCACGATGCAGTTGATGTTTCACACTTGCGCCGCGCCGGCAAGGAGCAGAAGCAGGCCGCGGCAAATCTGCTCAGGGTTGCGGGGGCGCGAGGTTAGCGAGGATTTCCTGGAATCCCGGCTCGTCGCGCAGGGGCGCCCAGATCGGATGCCGAAGGAGTAACCCATAGCTGAGATAGCTCGGCATGGCAGTAGCAGCCTTTAGCTCCTGCAGCGCGGCCGCTTTCTCGCCCGTCCAGGCGAGGGTCGCGGCAAGGTTTGATTTGAGTAATGGCCCGACGATTGCGTCTTTGCTCGGCGGCAATAACTCCACCGCGCGTCGTCCCTCCCGCAGCGCATTCTCCTTCTCGCCTAACGCCGCATCGAGCATCCCGAGAGCCGAGATTCCCTGAGCGAAATTCGGCTGCGCTTCCACCTCCCGCGCCACTTCCGCGCGCGCCGAGTTGAACGCTTTCCGCGCCGCCTCCGCGTCATTCCCGAGACGGGCGATCACGCCTTCGCACCAGGACTTGGGATAAGGCACCCCCTCCTCGTGCCCGCCTGACGGTTTCATTACCGCCAAAGCCCGCGCCGCGTCCTCCGGGTTGCCCTCGCAGAGAGCGAGCTGATACCAGATGTCGGCAATGGTGGTGCCAGCCGTCGGGTCCTTCGCCATGACTGCGTCGATCGCGGTGCGCATCGGCTGGGTGTCGCCGCGGGCATCAAACTCCACCATCGCGCGCTGTACCTGGAGCGCCGGATCGTCCGGCGCGATCGCGAGGGCGCGATCGAAGAGTCGCCGCACATCCGGGTAGCGATGAAGCGCGCTGTAACTATGCGCCAGCTGTTTGAGGAAAACGAGGTTCCCAGGATCAAGCTCCAATACGCGTTCCAAGTGCTGAGTCGAGTTGGGCCAATCTCCCTGCCGCCGTTCGATGTAGCCAAGATAAAGAATAGGGAGCGGGTCGTTGGGTAACTTCTGCTGTGCCTGCACCAGCTCCTTCAGGGCCGGTTCGTAGTCGCGACTAATATAGTAGTAGTAGGCGGCAGCGAGGTGCGTCTCGCCCGCATCGGGTTTCAATCGGATCGCCGCGTCGATCGCGCTTCGGGCTAGCGCGAGACGCTGCGGAGAAGGATCAATGGAATAAAACCAGGTTTGGCCCTGGGCTTTGGATAACTCACAATAGGCCAGGTAGAAGGAAGGATCCCGCCTTGTCGCTTCCTGGAAAAACTGCGCGGCCTCGGTCAGCTCGTCGATGCGACTTGATTCAAAAGCCACCCGCGCGAGCAGCTCTTTGCCTCGCAGGTAGAGATCGTAGGCGACGACATCATTGGTCGGTAACTCTTCGATGGCTGCTCTTTCTTCCGGAGTGAAATGCGCTTCCAGCTGGGTGACGATGTTCTCCGCAATTTGTGTCTGAATCCTGAAGACATCCGCCAGGTCGCGGTCATAACTTCCGGCCCATATCTGCGTGCCAGTCGAGGCATCGACCAACTGCGCCCCCACCCGCACCTGTCCGTTGGCTCGCTGCACATTGCCTTCGACGAAATATCGCACCCCCAGGTCTTCCGCCACCTTCTTCAGATCGAGTTTTGCCAAGTCTCGATATCTCATCACCGAGGAGCGGCCGATGACCTTTAGGTCACGCACCTTGGCCAGGAGGGTCAGGATTTCGCCCTGCACGCCGTCGGCAAAATAAGGATCCTTTGCCTCTGCGCTCCAATTTTCGAAGGGTAAGACGGCGACGCCCTTGCTCGGAAGAGCGGGCAGACTTCTCGAGCCGGCGCGGAGGAAAATTAAGCTTCCAACCGCTGCAATCAGAAGCAGGATCGCGAGCACGCCGAGCCATTGATATCTCCGCCGGGATATCGCTACCTTCCGGTCGTGGTTTGCGATGACGGTATCGGCTTCCTGCAAACGAAAGGGGCGCCCGGCATTTCCGATATTTCCATTATGGAAGTTTACCAGGTGCAGCCTGAAGTCATGTTTCACCACACATTCGCCCAGGTCGTAGAGATGCGGACGCCAATGGCTGTACTCCGCCAGGTCATCCGCCAACCGCTTCGAGAGCAGGATGTGTCCGGCATCGCCCGAGTCTAACACCCGTTGCGCGGTATTGATCCCCGCCCCGGCGACATTCAGCCGATCGTTCACGTCCTCGATCTTGTTTACCGGTCCGCTATGCAAACCCATCCGCACCTGAATCTGCTGGTGCGCCTGTAAAGCCTCGGCAATCTCGACCGCACATTGCAAAGGCTCTTCCGGGCTGCGAAAAAAAAGCAGCACCATCCCGTCGCCCGTCGGCAGCCGGATCAGCTGCCCCTCGTCTTCCGCCGCACAGGCGCAGCGGGTTTCGCGCACGATCCGCTTAAGCTCATTCAAGAGCTGAATCTGTTCGTTAACGAGGAGCTTGGAATACCCCACCACGTCGATCGACAGAATATGCGCGATCTCGGGTTCTAGAATTTGCTCCTCTGGGGACATCGCTACGCTTCGCCTCCCTCTTAGCAATGCAAAGTCGTCACTCGCACGCTTTTTGTCGAGCGATTTGCGAAACTTGGGTGGCGCGCGGCGTCCTTGCCGAAGCTTCCTCGCTCTCGCGGCGAGAACCGGCCACGCCAAAGGCCGCCAGATTCAAGACCAGCATGACCAAGGCAAAAAGATACATCCCCATCAGGAACCCGATCGCGAAATGCATCGCGCAGATCCCGGCCAAAACCGGTCGGCGCGACCAGCTCGGCCAGATAAGAAAGGCGTAGCTAATCTCGAGCAGGCAAATCACAATTCCCATCGCGGGCAAGAGCGGAATAGCTTTGCCCACGATCTCGATCGGGAGTTGGGCAAACGTCGGGGAGGTCAGAGCTCGCCATAAGTTCTCTCCATTCCACCAGCCCGCTCCCAGGCATTTCGTCAGCCCGCTGAAGAAGTAGATAAGACAAAGATGCAGTTGGAGAATGCGCCGGTGAAACCCCAGTCGCGGTGAATCCGCGGCGCCGGTCGCATATTTCCAACCGTCCCACGCCCACGGCTTTGGCAAAGGAGCGAGCATGAGATAGAAAAGCCCGATCGTGATAAAGTTATCCGCCCCATAAGTGAAGAGACCGCCCGTCTTGGCCGCCGCGAGTTGCAGGAACCAGGCTACAATCGCAGCTGGGCGCGAGAAGAAACCGGCGATGAGACATGCTCCCGCCCCCAGCAGCGAGAGCCAGGCGAACGCCAATGCAGATGCTTCCGTTAGGCCGAACCTTTGGCCGATCCAGACTAACCAACCCAACCTCGGAATGATTGGACTTTGCGTCGAAAGAAGTCCTTCAAACAGCTCCCGGCTGACCAGCCCTTTTCCGGTCCCTGCAAAAAGGGCCTCCCAATCCGCGCGCAGCGTCCACGCCTCCGAGACAACCACCAGACCCAGGCCGATCCTTAGAGCGCTCAGCCAGCGAATCGACTCAGTCGGAAAGAAAAAGGCGACAATTCTGGCCTGTCTGTTCACAATCGCGGTTTCTCGCCTGCAGGAGTCTCCCGGCGAAAGTCATAGACGTAGAGACAGGTAAAGGTTTCCTCCCGTTTGCCCGCACGATATTCCACCATTGTCGGTGGGTCGATCCTGCCGAAGAACGCCCGCAGCATAACGGCATCGGGATGACGCTTCCAATTGGAACGCGCGAGGAGCTTGATCAGGGCAATCCGCCAGCGGTCGTAGTCCGTCCGGTCGATCTGATCGACCAAGGTTGAGACACGCAACTGACCCGCATCACCCTCCAGGCTCGGTTTCTCGTATTCGACGCGGCCATCGCGGTAATGACATTCAAAAACCAGCGCCGACGCTGCCGGAAGATTCGGCGCAAAATAGCCATAACCTACTTCGATGCCGGCCGCATTCGTATAAGTCGCGACGGTCGTATTCCAGAAGTCTCGCGAGGACGAACCACCAGCACCCAGAATTGTTTCCGGGATTCGATCAAGCGATTCCCAAGCGGAAGGATGAACGCCCATGATCGTGACTACATCTCTTTTCAACAGCCAAAATGTCTCATGGACGCAAACTAGAAAGATAAGCGTCAGGTGCAGTGCGAGACAGGCCAGAAATACACGGCGGGAGGCAGTACTCACAAAAGGTCTCCTACCTAACGAGCACTCGAGTGCTCGCGCGCTCGCCTGTTTTTGGTCGCGCGGAGCCCGCGCCACGCGCGTGACCGGGGATTGCAACCGAGAGGGGAAAAAAATCGTGTGTTTCCACGACCCCGGTTTGCGTCCGATCCGCTCGCCCTGTCAAGCCGATTAGCGGCTTGCATCCGCCAACGGCCGCGGCTCCGATCGGAAAGGAATCAAGTTCGTTAGTGTTGACAGGTGGCCTGGAAGTAGCTGAGCTTTATGAATTATGCGCGCGATCTGGAAGGGCAGCATCAACTTCGGTCTCGTCTACATCCCAGTCTCGGTTTATCCCGCGACGAAAGAAGAGAAGATCAGTTTCCGCCAATTGCGGGCAAGCGACCTGAGTCCCATCCGCTACAAAAAGGTCGCCGAAGTCGATCAGAAAGAGGTCCCGGCGGATCAGATCGTGAAAGGTTTTGAGTACGAAAAAGGAAAATGGATCACTCTGCGCGACGAGGATTTCGAGAAGGTGCAGATCGAATCCACCCATTCGGTCGAGATCACCGACTTTGTCGACCAGGCTCAGATCAATCCAAAATTCTTTTACAAGCCCTACTTTCTTGAACCGCAAAAGGGCGGAGAGAAAGCGTATGCGCTCCTGCACAAGGCGCTGACCACCTCCGGCAAAGTCGGAGTTGCAAAAGTGGCCATTCAAAAGCGCGAGTATCTGGCCGCGGTCAAACCGGACGGTCTTTTCCTGATCCTGGAGCTGATGCATTTCGCCCAGGAAGTGCTGGAGCCTGCGTCGCTGAACAATGGGGCCGATCGCAACGTCTCGCCCCAGGAGCTGAAAATGGCGACGGCGTTGATTGACGCCATGACGGCGGAGTGGGAGCCGACCAAGTATCAGGATCAGTATCAGACTGCGCTCATGCAAATGATCGAAGAGAAGGCGCAGAAGCGCGCGCCAGCGCCCAAGGTGGCGGCCGCGCGAGTTCAGCCTAACGTGATCGACATGGTGGCCGTTCTGCAACAGAGCCTGCAGCGGGCGGGCTCGAAGGCCAAGGCATCGAATGGCCGCAGCGCCTCGAGCAAGAGCACTGCCGCTCTGGTAAAGGGCAAGCGCCGTTCCGTCGCCGCCTAAGGTCGCGCAAACCTAACGATCATGGGCCGCGCTTCGTCGCAGCTCGGTGCAAGTTCAGAGCGGAGCGCTTCTCCCGCGCGTAACGAAACCGTTACGAACAGTTTCTCGCCAGGAGTTTGTCGCGGACTGAATTTTGACTTGCAATCGAAAGGAACTGTATGCAATTCACCAATTCATCTGCCCCCTGCCCGAAAATTCGTCGTTCTCTCCAGCGCTGGGCCGCGGCCTCGACCTTCGCTTTCCTCGCCAGCATCCAAGCCGGTTTCGCCGCCGACGGAGATCTCGATCTGACGTTTGGCAATGGCGGGTCGGTCACGACCGACTTCCAACATAGCACTGATATTGCCTATGCCGTGGCGCGGCAGGCGGACGGGAAGTTAGTCGTAGTCGGGACCACCTACACGAACAATGATTACTCCGGTGAGGACTTTGCCCTTCTCCGTTACAACACCGACGGCACCGTTGATGGCACCTTCGGAGTCAATGGGCGAGTAACGACCGATTTTCCGGGCCTGGCTGCGGTGATCTCATCTGTCGTGATTCAGCCCGACGGCAAGATCCTGGTCGCAGGCGGCGCCTTTCCGGGATTTACCTTTCTCGGCGACTTCAAACTAGCCCGTTACAATCCCGACGGCTCACTCGATAGCACCTTTGGCGGCGGCGGCATCGTCACGACGAGTTTTCCAGGTCAGGGAAGCTATGCCTTTGCCCTCGCCCTGCAGACCGATGGGAAAATCATCGCAGCTGGAACGGACTTCGTTAATTTTTCCAGCGAGGACTCCTCCAACACCGATTTTGGCCTTGAGCGTTACAATCCCGATGGAACGCCCGATACGACCTTTGGCAATAGCGGACAGGTTACAACTAATTTTGATGGCTTTAACGATGACGTTTTTTCCGTTCTGATCCAACCAGACGGAAAAATCGTTGCTGTCGGTTCGGCCAAAAACCCGGCGAATTTCTACGACTTTGCTGCCGCTCGTTATCTGGCCAATGGCACGATCGACACGACTTTCGGCAGCGCTGGGAAAGTCCGCACCGACTTCGGTGATCACAACTTCGATCAAGCGCGCTCCGCCGCTCTGCAGACAGACGGTAAGATTGTCGCGGCCGGATTTGCCATCTCCCATAACGGCCTCACCCAAAACTTCGCGTTGGCACGCTATAGCGCGAACGGCGTGCTCGATTCGTCCTTCAGCGGCGATGGACTTACGCAGATCGATTTCGGGAGTTGCTGCCAGAGTGCATACAGCGTCCTTCTACAGGGCGACGGCAAGATTATTACCGTCGGATATCCAAACACGGAGTCCTCCGACTCGGACTTTCTTCTCGCGCGTTTAAGCAGCAGTGGGGCGTTGGACCCGACTTTCGGAGTCGGCGGTCAAGTCCGTGCTTCCTTTGGCGATCTAAACGACGGCGCGAATGGCGCGCTCCTGCAACCGGATGGGAAGATTGTCGTGGCTGGTTTTCATCCCACTCCATCGAACCGTTTTGCGGAGTTTGAGGTGGCGCGGTTTCTCGGGAGCAGCGCAGGGAGTTTTACCCTCGACACTGCGGTCTCACGCCGGATGCATGGAAGCGCGGGGACGTTCGATGTCGCACTGCCTCTGACCGGAGAACCAGGCGTGGAAGACCGCAGCACAGGAGGTAGCTACGGACTGATATTTAGCTTCAACGCGAATGTTGTGAGCGGGAGCGCAGCTGTGACCAGCGGAACGGGCATTGTTTCCGGGCTACCAGTGTTTGCGGGTAATACCATGACTGTGAACCTCACTGGCGTACTCGATCTCCAGAAGATCACCGTTACCCTTACCAACGTGACGAGCAGTGATTCGCAAGTCTTGCCTGCCACCCCAGTCAGTAGGAACGTCCTTCTCGGCGACACGACCGCTGATAAGACCGTAAACAGTGCCGACGGCAGACTAACGAAAGGCCAGGTCGGCCTGCCTGTGACGGCGTCAAACTTCCGCTCAGACGTCGACGCCAACGGCATGATCAATAACGCCGATGTCAGGCTTGTGAAATCGGCCTGCCTTGAGGGCTAAGTCTCTAGGGCAGCTTGTAGATTTCCACCAGGCCGATGCCAGTCCCGCCATCTTTGCCGGCCATGATTGCAGTGTAGAGGCCGGGCGCGAGGGTGCTCTCGATCGCCGCTTCGCGAGAATCGACCGGAGCAAGGCCGGAAGCTTCCAGCGTCGCCTTCTGTTCGTCTGCCCAATCGTCATTGAAGGCGATCAGTGCGCCATTGGCGTCATGCAGCTCGAGCGTGGGGTCAAGCAGGGCGCCGGAGAGTCCAGCTTGCCCCAGCGAAGGGCCAAGCGCGCGCGTGACGATGGTGGAGGCTTGGTCTCCTCCCACGATGAAACCGCCAATCATAACGTTCGCACCTGTCTCGACAAATCCACGATTACTTAGATTAGAGACGGAGGCTGAGGCCAACTGATCCAGGTCATAAACTTCCGCCAAACCCAGCCCGGTCCCGCCGTTTACTCCCTGCACCACGGCGGTGTAGGAGCCTGGGACAAGATCCGCGATCAGCGCGGCTTCCGCGGGATCGGTCGGTGCGATGGTTGAGGCGCGGATGGCCGCGACCTGGTCTTGGACGAGCAAGCCACCCAACTGCGTCGTCTGCCAGTTATCGTTGATCGCAATCGTCGCACCGCGCGAGTCGTGTAACTCGAGGCGCGGATCAGCCAGAGTCCCGGCGATGCCTTGAGACGCGAGCGAGGGCCCGATCCCTCGCAGCATGATTCGTTTTGTTCCATTGCCTCCAACGATGAAGCCGCTGATCGCAACATTATCGTTCAGCCCTATTTGCTGGCGGGCGGAAACGTTCAACAACTCCCCCGTGCCGCCCTCGACGAGAACAGGAACATTCAGAACAAGATAATCTCCCGTGACCGTTGTCACGGTCAGGTGCGCCGAATAACTCCCTGCAACTGGGAATGTCTTGCTCGGGTTTTGTTCGTCCGAAAAAGTTCCATCATCAAAGGTCCAACTGAACGAGGCGACCCCCGCGCCGGGATCGATAACGTTAGCCGAGAATTGAACCACCATGCCCGCTGGTCCGCTGGCCGGCGCGGCCGCAGCGGTAACAACCGGAGGCGAGATCAGATTCTTTTTCAAGAACCACGAAGTCGCGGTTGGATCTGTCTTAAAAAAATCAATTAACTGGTCTGCCACTTTGGCGACACCGCCGGGCGCGGGATGAGTAAAGTCCCCCTGCAGGTCCCTGCAGAGCCAGGTAAAACCATCCGAGCGTGGAGTCGTCCCATCGGCCCAAAGGTATGAGCCCCATCTCAGATAGGGCGCGGCGACCGAGCCTTTTGCCGGGTCGAAGTTCAAATTGTTCACGCCATTGATCTGGTCCGAAATCATCCATTGCACCGAAAATCCAGACTCATAGGCGTAGGGCTCGGGGTTGACCGTGTTTAACTCTTCCGTGTAAGCCCGGGTGCGGCTGGAAAGATAGACGATTCGGACATTCGGATAACGCGATTTTAAACTTCGGACAATCGTCTCCAAATCCGTTTGCAAGAACTGCGCGTGAGCCGGAAAAACGCCGTAATCCTGCGGAGTATCAAGCGCCAGCTTCATCCACACGACCTGGACCTGGGCGGCGCTCACTCCTGCTGCCGCGAGACGCTGCGCGAGCGTGACCCAGGTATCACTTTGCGGATCCGCCCAATCGACCGCATCCCGTCCACCCTGCGCGCCATCTACAATCGTTAGTCTGGGGTTTTTGCTCGGATCGGCGTCAGCCCGCGGCTTGAACGAGTCGGGACCATCGGAGAACTCAAAAGTCGTATTCGAGAGCCCGACCGAGATGAGCCCGATCTGGCCCTGGGCCTCGTCCGGGATGCCGGCAGCATTCAGCGGCGCGATCTGAGCCGCCTGCGCAAAACCGGCCGCCT
>JBKJNW010000009.1:0-27516 GCA_046593335.1 Chthoniobacterales bacterium
CTGCATTCGTTTCATAATCGAAGACAACGTCGCCGCGCCGCTGGTTACAGACTCTCTTACAGCGCGAAGCAAAGGCCGATCTTCCGGCGGCGATTTTTCCGCTGGGCAGAAGCGGCCTGCTCACTCATTCTTCCCGCCGCCTAACGTATGAGTGAACTTGCGCACAAGTATCCGCCCGGTTTCCAAGCTCGGCGCGGTTTGAACTGGGGGATCATCGGTCTCCTCTACGCCTCCTATTACATGTGTCGCTACAACTTCCGTTTCGCCACCCCAGGGATGGTGGCGGAGTTCGGATTCAGCACTTTCCAAATCACCGGGATGCTGAGCGCGTGGTCAATCGCCTACGGCACCGGCCAACTTGTGAACGGCCTCCTCACCGACCGCATCGGTGGCAAGACCGCCATGCTCATCGGCGCCGTCGGCACGATCACGATTAACCTCATTTTCGGTTTCGCTTCGTTCGCCGGCACCTTCACCACGTTTGCCGCCATCTGGCTGATGAACGGCTATCTCCAGTCGTTTGGCGCCCCGGGCATGATCAAGATGAACGCCGCCTGGTTCCGGCGAACCGAGCGCGGGACCTTCGCCGGCATCTTCGGTTTCATGATTCAGCTCGGCCAGTTTGCGATCAATAATCTGGCCCCGGTCATTCTCGCCGGCTTCGCGGTCGGCACCTGGGTCGTGGCCAGGGGCGACTGGCATTATCTCTTCCGCATTCCGCCTTTTATTGTTGCGACGGCCGCCATTCTTCTGGCGTTTTTCGTCAAGGAAACTCCCGAGCAGGCGGGGTATCCCGGCCAGATCGAGAGCGAAGGCGATGCCAGTAGCCGGGCGAACATTCGCGAATCCTTCGTCACCATTTTCACCCATCCCCTCATCTGGTTCTACGCCGTCGCCTATGCCTGCACCGGCGCGGTTCGGAACAGTTCAGACCAGCTCATGATTCTTTATTTTCACGACCAATTGAAACTGAACATGGCCGACAAACCTGCGGCCGTGCTCTGGACCGTGAACCTCATGCCGCTCGTTGCCGTCCTCGGTTCCTTCAGCGCGGGGATTATTTCCGACAAATTTTTCAAGGGGCACCGTTCTCCGGTTGCGATGACGCTTTATTTCGTCGAGTGCGCCGTCATTTTGACGGCGGCGATCGTGATCGCGGCCGGCGTGGTCGGTCCGACGCCGACGGGTATTTTCATCGGCTGCCTCTTTCTTGTCCTCGTCGCTTTGACCGCCAATTCGACTCACGCCATCGTCGGCACGGCCGCTCCGATGGATATCGGCGGTCGCAAAATGGCGGGCTTTGCCTCGGGGGTGATCGATTCCTTTCAATACTACGGCACCGCCCTCGCGCTTCCGTTCACCGGTTGGATGATCGATCACCATGGCTGGGGCGTCTGGTATCCGATCATGGCCAGCTTTGGCGCGATCGGCGGTGTCGCGATGTTGCTCGTGATGCGCAAACAGAAGCGGATGCATGCGGCCGGCGATGCGCGTGCGATCTCCCGCTAGAGGTCGTTAGGCCGAAAGTCCTCGGTCGAAAATTTAGGGGCCGCGCCGATTCGGTCCGGGTAGCGCCTGCGTCTCGCCGTCGCGGACTTCCCCTGACGTGTGCGCTACCCAGAACTGTCGCCGCCGTTCATCAGAAGAACGAAAGCTGTTCGTTAGGCCGAAGGAAGGCGGCGGTCGAGAGGTGCGGCCGCTCGCCGATTCCGGCCCGTTTGCACCCGGCTTCGAAAAGCCCGCGGATTTGTTCCGCGAAGATTCCCTCTCCGCCCATCCGCGTTTTAAATCGCGGATCATTCAGCTTCTCGCCGCCGCGCAGATGTCGAATCCGGCCCAGCACCTTCTCTTTGCGATCGGGAAAATGTTCCTCCAGCCAGCGTTCAAACAACGGGGCCACCGCATAAGGCAGCCTAACGACGGTGTAGCCGGCGAATTGCGCCCCGGCTTCCGCCGCCGCGGCCAGAATCGCCGGCACTTCGTGATCGGTCAGGCCAGGAATGATCGGTGCGGTCATGACTCCGACCGGCACCCCGGCGGCGCGTAGCTGCCGGATCGCATCCAGTCGCGCCCGCGGCGTGGAAGTGCGCGGCTCGAGCACCTGCTGCAATTTTGGATCGAGCGAAGTGATCGAGATATTAACCGCTGCCGCCTCGTGCGCGGCCAGTTCGCCTAACAAATCGATGTCGCGGGTCACGAGATGGTTCTTGGTGATAATCCCGACCGGGTTGCGAAATCGTGCCAGGACCTCGAGACAGCGGCGCGTGATCTGCAGCCGCCGCTCGACCGGCTGATACGGATCGGTCACCCCGCTCATCACCAGCGTCTGAGGTTTCCAGCGTGGCTTGGAAAGCTCGGTCGTGAGGAGTTCGGCGGCGTTCTCCTTCACCATGATGCGGCTCTCGAAATCGAGGCCGGCGGAAAAACCGAGGAACTCATGCGTCGGCCGCGCGTAACAATAAATGCAACCGTGCTCGCAGCCGCGGTAAGGATTTACGCTCGACTCGAAGCCGACGTCGGGACTGTCGTTATGCGCGATGATGCTGCGGGTAAAATCGCGGTAGTAAATGGTCTGGCGTTTCGGGCGCTCCGGATCGTTTTCATCCTCCGGATCGGGCTCGAGGTGGAGCGCTTCGAAACGATTGGCCGGGTTATGAGAAGCGCCGCGGCCGTGGATCGGTTTCGTCAAGTCGCCCGGCATGGAATACGTTCCTATGAACGTAGGAGCTGTCCAGCAGAAATGCGACAAGGTGGGAGGCAACGCCCCGGTAGGGCGAGACGCCGTCGAGCCTTGGGCGACGGCTGTTTTCCCGCGGCGCGCCGCCCCGGCTCGACGGAGTCTCGCCCTACCGAAGCCTTTCCGCTACGCCAGCCTAACGATCTTGCCGAAACTCGATTGCGGGGTAAAACTACCGCTCAGCCGCGAGTCGAGGGAGGGGTGGTCGAGTGGTTGATGGCTCCAGTCTTGAAAACTGGCAGGGCGCAAGCCCTCGTGGGTTCGAATCCCACCCCCTCCGCCGACTTATTCCTGGAAGCAGAGGAATTGTCTTTGTTAGGAGAATGATGGTTTGATCAGGCATATGCAGATGAAAGTGCTCGTGCTTTTTTCCCTGGGGCTCCTGCTCGTCCCGCCGTGCCAGGGCGGCTCCGCTGGCTTTGAGAGCACCGGAAATATGACGGCTGCCCGGCAAGGCTTTACGGCGACTCTGCTGCCGGATGGCAAGGTGCTGGCCATCGGAGGTCTCGATAACTACGACTATCTTAGCAGCGCGGAATTGTTCGACCCGGCCAGCGGGACTTGGACCGCGATCGGGAACCTCAACGACGGACGTTTTAAGCACACGGCCACGCTCTTGCCCGACGGGCGGGTGTTGCTTGCCGGAGGTGGCGTGAATTACTTTCCGAGCGACACGGCGGAGTTGTTCGACCCGTCGACGGGAATCTCGACCACGACCGGCAGCCTGGTTGGCCCGCGCTACTCGCATACCGCAACCTTGCTGCCTAACGGCAAGGTCCTCGTGGTGGCAGGGCGCTATAACGATTTCTATTATGGGTTCCCACTCGACACCGTGGAATTATACGATCCGGCGAGTGGGACTTGGTCGACGACGCGCCGTCTCGCGAAAGCACGCGAGGGCCACACCGCGACCCTCTTGCCGAACGGCAAGGTGCTCGTCGCCGGGGGCGATGATTTCGAAACTAGCAATGGCGAAGGATTTGTTGCCGTGGCGGAGTTGTATGATCCAGCGAGTGGGATCTGGTCGGCGACCGGCAGCCTTTCCATCCCGCGCTCCTGGCACACGGCAACCCTGCTGCCGAGTGGCAAAGTAATTGTCGCCGGGGGACTCGGCTCGGACGGCTTTCTCAGCAGCGCGGAAATCTACGATCCGGAGAACGAAAAATGGACTGCGGCGGGCGAACTCAACGTTCCGCGCGCCTTCCACACCGACGCCCTGTTAGCTAATGGCGATGTGCTCGTCGTGGGGGGAGAAAATGCGGACTTTCTCGCGAGCGCAGAATTCTACGATCCGGAGAAGGACGCCTGGACAACAACGGGCAGCCTCGAAACCGCGCGCCGTTTCCAAACTGAAACGTTGTTGTCTGATGGTTCGGTGCTTGTCGCTGGCGGAAATCACAGTTCTACCGATAACGGCGCGCTCGACAGCGCGGAACTCTATGTTCGTTCCGGCGACCTGCTGAACATTTCCACGCGCCTCGACGTCGGGACCGGCGATGACGTCATGATCGGCGGATTCATCATCACCGGGGCCGAGCCGGAGACGGTGGTCGTGCGCGGAATTGGTCCTTCGCTGGCGGTGCCGGGCGTGCTTGCTGATCCGAACATCGAACTGCACGACGGTTCCGGCGCGCTTCTGGCGGAGAATGACAATTGGAAGGACGATCCGAACCAACAGCAAGTCATTGATGACGGCTTGGCGCCGACGCAGGAGGCGGAGTCCGCCCTTTGGCAAACACTCGATCCCGGCGCCTACACCGTCATCCTGCGCGGCAAGGATGAAGGGACCGGGGTTGGCTTGATTGAAATCTATGAGGTGGACCAGGGAAGCGTTACGGGGTTGGCCAACATCTCGACTCGCGGCCTCGTTCAGACCGACGACAACGTCCTGATTGGCGGACTTATCGTTGGCGGGGGAACGGGCGACGGCTCGGCCAACGTCGTGATCCGCGCCCTCGGCCCCTCGTTGCCGGTGGCGAATGCGTTGAGCAATCCCACCTTGGAATTGCACGACGGCAGCGGGACGCTGCTTGATTCCAACCATGACTGGAAGACCCGGCCCGACGGCAGCAGTCAACAGGCCGAGATCGAGGCGACGCTGCTTGCGCCTAACGATGACTTGGAGGCGGCTTTGGTCGAAACCCTCGCGCCTGGCAGTTACACCGCCGTCCTGCGCGGACACGACAACGCCGTCGGAGTCGGAATCGTGGAAGTTTATAACCTGCCGTGATTTCTTAACTCGCATCGCTCCCGACCGGCGGCGGTCGCCAGCGCGCACAAAGCCAGGCGCAGAAAAGTCCGAGGACGGCTGCGCCAACGACATCGGAGAGATAATGCGCCGCGACATACATGCGCGAGGCGGCGATGAGGAGCGGGATTGGAAGCAGGGCAAGGCCGAGGCGGCGATTGGCGAAAAAGAGGACGCCGAAAAACGCGGTCGTGGCGGCGGTGTGTCCGCTGGGGAAGGAGTTGTGTTTCGAGTTCAAGCTCGGTCCTTTCCAGCCCAGCTCCTGTTTCACGGAAGGACGCGCCCGGCCCGTCGCGACCTTCAAGCCGCGCGCGATCAGGCCGGCCAGGGCGCAGGCGATGATCATCGTTAGGCCGATCTGGACCCAGCGCTTGCTCCCGCGGAACCAAGCGATGGCGATGATGACGAGGCCGGCGAGGACGTGCTCGGGCCAGTCGCCGTAGTGGCTGACGTTGCGCATGATTTGCTTGGCCGTCCGGTTGGGATGCCTCGCGATCCAGTCGCGCACCGCACCATCGAAATAAAAGGCCGCCGCAATCGCGAGGAGCGCGAGGAGGACGAGGAAGAGCCACTTCCGGGCCGGCGTGATTTTGCTCATCGAGAAATTGCCGGTTGTCTTTCGGCCTGCGCCATCTTTGAATCGCTCTCTTGCAACCTGCAACTCGCAATTTCGCGGCCCTCTTTTTTGGCTGCCTGCTTTTTCATCTCGCGGGCACCTGGATGTTGCCGCTGGTCGACCGCGACGAACCGCGTTTTGCAGAGGCGTCGCGCGAGATGATGGAGCGCAGCGATTACATCGTGCCTTATTTTAACGATCGTTATCGGTTCGATAAGCCGCCGCTGACTTATTGGTGTCAGGTCGCGAGCTACCGCGTTTTCGGAGAAAATCCGTTCGCGGCCCGGCTCCCAAGCGTGCTGGCAGCGGCGCTGACCGCGGTCGCTGTTTATGCCTGGGGCCGGCGGCTCGGTTTCGGTCGGGTAGGTTTTTGGGCGGCGATCATTTTCACCCTTTGCCTCCAGACTTTTATCCACGCCAAGGCGGCGGTGGCCGACATGTGGCTCGTGTTGTTCATGACGCTCGGGCATTGGGCCGGCTACGAACTGCTGCGCGACCGTTTCGGCGGAACATGGCGCAGCGTTGTCGTCAGGCCGAGTGGAGGCCGGGGCTGGTGGTGGATGTTTTATCTTGCCCTCGCGCTTGGTTTCCTGGCCAAGGGCCCGATCGCGCTGATGCCGTTAGGCGCGGTCCTCGTCTTCCAGGCTCTGCGGCCGGTGACGCATTTCGGCAGCCGCTTTCTTTTCGTTAGGGGGATCATTTTTGTGCTTCTGCTCATAGCGCTTTGGGGCGTGCCCGCGCTCATCCAGACCCAGGGCGAATTCCTCAAGGTCGGCCTCGGACGGCATGTCGTAGGGCGTTCCTTTGGCACGATGCAGGGCCATGGCGGGAGCTCCATTTTCAGCGCCCTCGCCTCGTTGCCGTTTTATTTCCTCACCGTTTTTCTCACCTTCGCGCCCTGGTCGTGGAAGCTGCCCTGGCTGACTCGCCGGCTCTGGCGAAAACGAGATGCGCTCGATCTTTATTTGATCGCCGGTTGCGCGGTGATTGTCGTCATCTTCAGCATCGTCAAGACCAAGCTGCCGCACTACATCCTGCCGGCGTTTCCGCTTCTCGCCCTCCTTCTGGCGCGGCATTGGCTGGAGGCTGGAACGGCCGAGCGGGTCCTGCGCCGCTGGTCGATTGCGACCGCGGCGGTCATGTTGGCGGTGTCGCTGATCGGCTTCCCTTTGATCACGCCCTGGTTTCCTTCCACGATCCTGTTTCGGAAAGCGGAACCATATCTTCAGCCGCAAATGGATTTCGCGGCCTACGATTTCGACGCGCCCAGCCTGGTTTGGAATTTTCGCAGCCGGGTGAGGGGATTCCTGCATTACAACCGCGAAGGCAATCGCGATGTCGCCACTTTGCAGCCGGACCAGATTCCGCCGTTTCTCGCCAGCCCCGGTCCGCACTTCGTCGTCCTGCCGAGCGAGGTGGCGGATCGACTTTACCCGACGCTCCCGCGCGGTTATCGGAAGTTCTCGACCCGCGGCCTCGATATCGCGAAGGGGCGCTGGGTTGACCTGACCTTGATAATGAAAAACACATGATCACTTTTCTGCATGGCCGCCTAACGAGCGCGCTTCCAACCCAGGCGATCGTCGACGTCGGCGGGGTCGGCTACGAGGTTTTCATCCCGCTCTCGAGCTATGACAAGCTGCCCGCGCCGGGCGAAGCGGTGCAGATTTTGACTCATCTGCACGTGCGGGAAGATGCGCACATTCTCTACGGGTTCATGACCGCGGCGGAGCGCGATTTGTTTCGTCTCCTGGTCAACCACGTGAGCGGGATCGGCCCCAAACTGGCGCTGGCCGTCCTGAGCGGAATGAGCGTGGGCTATTTCAAAAGCGCGGTCGTGAATTCCGATGTGGCGTCGCTTTCGAAGATCAGCGGCCTGGGGAAGAAAACGGCGGAGCGAATCGTTCTCGAACTAAAGGACAAACTCGGCGTGGCCGCGGCCTGGGAAGTGGCGAGCGGAGCGCAAGCCCCGACGCCGGAGCAGGAGCAGGCGAATGAAGCCGTCCTCGCCTTGATCGCTCTTGGTTACAAGCAGGTCGATGCGCACAAGGCGGTGCGCGACATCCAGCAAAGCGGGAAGGAAGCGCCGACCGCGGAAGATCTCGTTAGGCTGACTCTGCAGCGGCTGGCCTCAGGACGCTGACCCGGCGGCACCGACGATCTTCCGGTAGGACGCGCGATCGGTCGCGCCTTCGGTGACGAGGATAATCGCGCGCGTCTCTTGGTTCACGCCCAGGGGCCTGCGATATTCAGTGCTTTCCTCCCCGCTGAGCAGCTCGATCAATCCCGCCAGGCCCGCCGCGCCGGTTTCGCCGGCGACGATGCCGGCTGACGCCAGCGCCCGCATCGCTTCGCGGGCGCGCTCGTCGGAAACTGCGAGGAAAGCGTCGATCCCGCTCGACACAATCGGCCAGGCGATGAGCGACGGGCGGCCACAGTTTAATCCAGCCATGATGGAATCGTGCGGCCCAGGCAGAGCGACGATCTTTCCGGCGACGATCGAGGCGAGCGCACAGGCGGCGCGAAGCGGTTCGATGCTGACGATTTTTGGAACGCCGGGCGAACCATGCCTAACGAGTGCGGCGGCCAGCGCGCCGACGCCGAATTGAATTGGGAAAAGGTCCGGCATGGGTTCGCCGCGCCGGGCCAGCTGATTGTCGATTTCCCGGAAAATCGTCGAATAACCTTCCATTACCCAATGCGGGATCTGTTCGTAGCCAGGCCAGGAAGTATCGGAGATGACGAGCGAGCGATCGTTTGCCTCGCGCGCTGCGCGCTCGACCGCATCATCGTAGGTTCCCTCAACCACTTCGACCTGCGCTCCTTCACCGGCGATGCCATCGATCCGCTCCTGCGCGGTGCCGGCCGGCACGAAAATCCGGGCGGAGAGGCCAAAGAGCGCGGCGACATGCGCGACCGCGCGGCCATGGTTGCCATCGGTCGCGGTGACGAGAGTGAGCGGGCGCAGCGGCGACAGATTTCCCGCGAGTTCTTCGACAGATCGCCATGGCTCAAGTGAGCGACCAAGGCGTGTTTCGAGCTCGCGATAGACAGCCCAGGAGGCGCCGAGGATCTTAAACGCCGGCAGCCCGAGTCGACTTGATTCGTTTTTTACCAGGACCTGCGCGATCCCGAGGCTGCGCGCGAGCTCAGGAACCTCCAACAACGGCGTTGGAGCGTAGCCGGGCAGGCGACGGTGAAAGTTCAGCGGGCGGCGCGAGATCGGGCCGGGCTTCGCGGGAGCGGCGGGAGGCTGCGGGTTAAGGAAGAAGCGGATCTGGTCTGCGCAGCTCATCGTTAGGCGAAAACCCCCGCCTTTCTTCGCTTAAGCAACGTGACTGGCGAAGTTGAGCGAGCCATCCCAGCGATTGACCAGCCCCTTCCAGAATTTATCCCGGTGGCCAGCCACCCTGATTTCATATTGCTCGCGCGCGACGCGCAGGGCGGCGAGGAGTTTCGCCGGATTCTTTTCCGCCTCCCGCATCGCCTTCAGCGTTTCTGGTCCGACGCCGCCATCTACTTTTACGCCTAACGCCATTTGCAGAATCTTGGCTGCGCCGCCCGGCCCGCGATTGAAAGCGCTGTCGCGCAGATAAGACTCGATCGAGGGCACGGTGGTCCACTTCGCGACCACGTCGGTGTATTCGGCGATCACTTCCGCGGCGTAGTCGTCCGCTTCGTCGCAGCGTCCGGCGTCGATCAGCGCTTTCAGCTTGGCCGCTTCCTGCGGATGATAACGGTCGTTAATCCCGGCCACTTCGTAGCGGCCGCCCCCGTCGCCGGCGGGCAGGATGTAAACCCGGAGATGGCCTTGCGGATCCCGGCGGCCTTCGAATTGCACAATCGATTCCGCCATTTTTTTTCGCAGGGCGCTGCGCTGCGCGACATCGGCCGGTGGCGCTGGAGGCAGTTCCGCCGAGGGCGGAGGTGCTGCAGCGACGTCGGCATCTGAGGCCTGGCGCAGAGAAGCGTTCGAGACCCAGCCGCGCAGGACGCCGGAAGCAGTAGCTGGGCGCGCGACTTCCACGTACGACCAATCCTGAGGCGCGATCTTGACGATCGTCCCTTTGCTCAGCTGGCCGCCGCTCAGTTTCGCCGCCGAAAGATCGGGGGAGGCGAGGAGATTCACCTCGCTCGTGGTCACGTAGTCGAGCGGAATCGCGCGCCGGATTTCCGGTGACGGGGCTGCCTTTTTTTTCTGGCGCGGCCGTTTTACCGCCTTCGGCGCCGCCGCTTTCTTTTTCTGGGCGGCGGGCTTTTTCTTTTTCGTCGAACGGGTCATGATTTTTCGCTTTTTCATCGTTTCCGTTTCCTCCGGATTACGGGCAGGGCGCGTTTGTAACCAAAGATGCTGTAGTCGAAAAACATGTTCCCCGTCATGTCGTGCACATCGCGGCTTTCGCGGATGCCCTGCGGATAATGCTCGGGCCGGATGAAGCTGACGGTGACGGCGCCTAACTGACGATCGCCTTTTTTCATCAGACGCCGGGCGCCGGCTTGCGCGACAAATTTCGCGACCTCGATCCCAGCGGCGTAGGCGGGATTAGCGAGAGTGGAACCGGCCTTGATCAGGCCGAGCAGGCTGGTCGAGAAGGAACTGAACCCGGGTTCACGCAGGATATCGTTCACGTCGCCGGCGGCTTCGCGCAGATCACGGGCCGAGCGGACCGCCACGAAGGTCCAGGTGAACGCCTCGGGAATTTCCTCCCCTTCGTAAAGGATGAGTCCGGTGTCGCCGAAGCTGACCGGGATGTTATCCTGCACTCGATCCACTTCGGTCAGAATGCGGGTGCTGAGGGTGTCATCGACCAGCGCCTGAAGCGCGGACTTTCTTCGCGGCGGGATCGTTGTTCCGCGTCCATTCGTCGAGGTCCGGCGCGGTTTGGTCGGAGCGGGTGACGAAGCTGAGAAATTTTACCTGGGCAAAGTCATGCCCGAAGACGCCGAGGACGGATTTGATTCCGCCGTTGTCGAGAAAACGAACTCGATCGATCCGGAAATAAAACATGGGAGCCTCCTGCTTTTGGGTTGTCCTCCGATCTATAACAAGGCTTTGCCCGCGGGAGAAGGGGGAATTTGACCGCTCAGGATTTGCGCTTGCCGGTGTTTTGCCGCGTCGGCAGGCTCGGGTAACGTGCTCACGATTCGCAACCTAACGAAAAGCTACGGCTCGCCTTTCGCCCTCGACGACGTCTCGCTGACGCTGGAGCCAGGAGAATTCTTCGGGCTGCTCGGGCCGAATGGCGCCGGCAAATTCACCCTGATGTCGCTTGTCACCGGAATACGGCCAGCCGACAGCGGCGAGATTTTTTTGCAGGGAGAAAAATTCCGGCACGAGCGGATCGAGCAGCGCGCACAGTTGGGCTTTGTCCCGCAGGCGCTGGCGCTCTACGAAGAGCTGAGCGGCGAGGAAAAGCTGCGCTTGTTTGGGCGGCTCTTCGGTTTGAGGGGGGGCGCTCTTGCGTGAGCGCGGTGCGTCGGACCCATATCCTCTGGAGCAAATATCTTTTCGGAATGAACGTCGGACTCGTCCAACTCGGCGCCCTTTTCCTGGCCGGCCGTTTCCTTTTCGGGATCGACATTACGTCCTACCTCGGAAATCTCGTTCTAATCTGCCTGGCGGCTTCGCTTGCCTCCGCCTCCTTCGGGATGCTGCTGGCGGCGGTTTCGCCTACCTCGTCTGCGGCGAACGGTCTCGGCACCTTCCTCATTCTCACCATGAGCGCGATCGGCGGCGCGTGGTTCCCGACCAGCTTCATGCCGGCGTTCATCCAGCAGCTGAGCCGGTTAACGATTGTTTATTGGTCGCTCGACGGTTTCATCAAGGTCCTCTGGGCAGATTGCACGACGCTCGAACTTCTGCCGACGCTCGGTATCTTGTTAGGCATCGCCGCCGCCGTGAACGCCTTCAGCATCTGGCGCTTCGATCACGGCCAGATCTTCGAGTGACGTCCCGGAACGCACGAGATAGAGAACGCTCTCCCGGCTCTTCTTTTTGAAACTTCATCTCTAGCAGATCAAGAGCAATCGCGGTGGCTGACTGGGGCGCGTTTCTGGTGCGCGATGGAGGCACGGCGGCACGGGACTTCCGGGCCAATCCACAGCGATTCGCCAGAGATTCCCCAAGCCAAACGAAAAGGGCCGCGCCTGCGGGATTGCCGCGTAATGCAAATCGTAGGAATGCTCGCGCAGAGCTGCGCAAAATTCGGCGTCATCCTTCTCCGCGCCGAGAAACTGCAAGAGCTTTTCCCGGACCTCCGGGATCTCCACCTGCCGCAGCGCCTCCTCGTTCCGCAGACCCTCGCTCGCCGGTCCGTGATAGGTGCAGAGCCAGGTGTCAGTCTCCACCGGCGCGCGATCGGCGTGGAAAGAAAAGACATCCGTTCGCACCGGTCCGGGCCCTTCGTCGCGCAGATAACTATGGATGCAGTTCAGCACCGGCTCGCGCTCGTGCTCCCGCAGCCGCCGCAGATCTTCCAGCATCGCGTCGATTGCTTTTCGTCCCGCCGCGCCCACAGGAAGGTTGAGGAGTTGTTCCGCCTCGATCGTCTCGATTTCCTCCCCTTCGCCCAACTTCTCCACCACTTCGGCAAAATCCCCGGGCAGGATCCGCGGCCAGCAGAGCGCATTCAACCCATCGGCAAACGGTGTCGACACCAGCTCCGCGAAGCTATGCACCGGCTTGATGCGAAAATAATCGGGAGTTCCCAGCGGAGTGCTCACTGCGGAATGATAGCGATTGTTCCCGGACATCTCACGAAACCATAAAGCCTGTGATGAAATCGAGAGAAGGCCGGACGAATAGGGCAGACTTGGACATTCACTCTAGCTGATAGGGCGGATGGGGCGGCTGTTTTCGCCAGTGAAGTAACTTGGAATGGAAATCCGCTGCCTATATTCCGCCTGTGCCGCCTCGGTGTTCGCCGAGTTCGGCCTTTGGTTTGCCAACCGAGCCTTTCGAGATCGTCCCGATATCCGCGCTGGTTTCCTTTGAACCTTCCGGCTTTTTCACATCCTCAGGTTGTGACCTTTTCCTTCTCGTTCCGGCCTCGATTGTTCTTCCATAATTATCCCCCTCAAACAGGACGCAGCCGCTCCGCTTTCCGGTCCCCAAAATCTCCGCCGCGTTTCGACGGCAGGAGGGGTTGAGCAACGCCCACCGTGAGCAAGCGGAAGGGAGGAAGAAATGAACGGGCGAAGTGTGGCGGCGAGCGTGTCGCGCGCTTGGGGGAAGGCGTCTCTCCATCGCCGGGGCCGAAGATTGCAGCCAGCGCTCCTACTCTGCGGGAGACGCGCCTGCCTCTACATCGGCGCTGGCCGCTTGATCCGCTTGCGCCGCATGTTTTACGACACGCTCCAGCCGCAACAATCGGCCAAGCCATGCAGAGCGGCTGTGTCGGGGTTTAAGATTGACCTCAAATTACCGCCGCCGTCGAAAGAATTCATGTTGAAGTCACCGCGTTGCAATGTTGATCCGCTACTAGTGGCGGGATTTCCGAAGCGACCGCAATGCTGCTTTTCTCGGAGCGGAGGTGAGCCAGGGCCTCGTTCGGAGATTGCACCGACGCGCCAGGCATACCCAAATGGCTCCTGCGTCGTCAGAGTAAAACTAACCACCGACTAAAACCAACTGACCAAACAACATTCATGCTGACACATCTTCTTCCGCGCCTTCATATCAAACCCCTTTTCTGCCTCCTGCTTCTTGCTTTTGCCGCCTTTAGCTCAGCTCAGGCGGCGCTACAGCTCTATGCGGCGACCGGGTTTGCCGGTTCAATCGGCGAGCTATATGTCCTTAATTCGGAAGATGGGTCGGTCATTTCAGATGTTGGGCCGCTCAATGATTCCGAGGGGAATAACTATGGACTGACCGGGCTGCGCTACGATTCCAGCACAGGTCTGCTCTACGGGATTACCGGGTCTTCAAAGACTTCGCCAAATTCCCTCGTCACTGTGAATCCAGATACGGCGTTGGTCACCTATGTTGGTGGGCCGTTTAGCTCCCGCCTCTCGGATATCGCGATTGAGCCGAGTACTTTTGACATCTTCGCGATCTCCGGCAGCTCGAAGTATTTCTACACCGTGGACAAGGAGACCGGAGAAGATACCCGTATTGGAAATACCACCCTATATCCTCATCGAGGCGGTGGCTTTGTCGCTGACAGCTTGGGGGTGTTGTATGGGACTAACGACGATATGCTTTTTATCTACGACAATATCACCGGTGAAGCGATTTCAGTGGGACAGACCAACCTTGACTTTTTCGTAGACGCGCTCGCGTTTAGTCCGACCGGTTTGCTTTACGGCGTCGAAGGCGGCGGAAGCACAGGGTCGACCGCAGACAGCGATACGGATACGATCGATGAGACCCAAACGAGCAACCGCCAAAGGTGGCTAGTAACAATCGACAAGACGACCGGGGCCGCCATTGAGCTGGGCGAGACGGTCGGAAATCTCAACGCCCTCGCCTTCGTCCCGTAGCGCTCACCCACACCCTATCATGATCGCGAGCAGCCTCCACTGCCGGCACGGGTCAACTTATCAGCAATAACCGTGGCGGCTGGCCCGGAAGCTTTCTGGTGCGCGGTGGATGTACGTCGACACCGGGCTTCCGGGCCACTGCACCGCGATCCGTCCGAGGTTGCCCCGATCGGAGGGAAGACGGCCGCGGCCCGGGGGGGGACGCATAGTGGGGATCGTAGCAATGTTCGCGCAGCGCTTCGAGACCCGGGGCGTCATCCTTTCCGCGCCGGGTAATCTATGACCGCGATTTCAAAAAAGACGCCGTCGCTTTGGTCGGGAGCGGACGCTCCGTCTCGGAAGTGGCCCGCGATCTGGGTGTGTCGCATTTCTCCTTGAGCCGGTGGGTAAGCGACGCTTTGGCGGGCCAAGGCCTTCAGGAACCAAGGACCCTGACCGTAGAGACGTCCGAGCAGCGCGAGCTGCGCCGTCTACGCCAGCAGGTGGACACTCTGGAACGGCAGCGTGATATTTTTAAAAAAGCCTGCGGCATCTTGTCGGCCGCGCCGCGCCCGCTCGTCATCAGCGCGCCCCTCGCCCATGAGCGGTGGCTACACCGCGATCGTGCGCGGTAAGGACGCTACCACCGGTGTCGCCCTGGTCGAAGCGTATCACCTCTTGGGCCCGCCGGCTGGGGTAGCTCGTTAGGCAAAGAGCCGGGTTATTTTCCGCCCGTGACCGTGTAACCCGCCGCGCGCAGGTCGGCCGCGAGGTCCATTTCCATCTGGACCGCGGCCTCGAACGGCATTGGGTTGAGATGCTCATAAAGCTCGGGCAAAAGGCGCACGCCGTATTTCTCCACCACCCAGGCGGATTTATAGCCGTGCTTGTGGTTCTCGAAGCGATGCTCCACTGGCAGGCCCGTCAGTCCCACATAAACGCACAGTTTTGCCGGGTCACGCCGCGGATTCAGCCGCAGGACGAAGCGGTGCTGCACGACCGCGTCGTCCAGCAGGATGACGTAGACGCTGTGATGGAACTTTTCCCGGCCGGACACGGCGCAGAATAACATGCAAAATATTTTTGTCTGTAGGACAACGAATGTCCAACCTGGTGTTTTAGGTTGGTCTCATGACAAAGAACATTCGTTTGAATTCGCGCATGACCGCTTCCCTAATCAATCGCCCTGCGGGGCTGCGAGTCCCGCGCGGCCTCGCCATGCTGCGCGCCTTGCGTCTGCGTCTGGCGGCGGAGAAATATCCCCGCTTTCAGCAGGGAGAATTCCAGTTCACGAAATAGTCCGCGCGGAAGCGACGGCGGAGGGATGGTGCGCGATGCAGGGTTCGAACCTGCGACTTCTTGCGTGTGAAGCAAGCGCTCTACCACTGAGCTAATCGCGCCGGAAATCGAGCGACGGTAGATTTACAGCGCTCCCCGCGCCGGGCAACTCTTTTGATCGGGCCGAGCTTCCCCGCCGAGTCGTTAGGCCTGTTCGCTCGCCACGGTGAGGGCGATCGGCGCGGCTGGTTCTGGAGCCTGCGCCTGGCGGGGGGCGCGGAACTGCGGCAGGCGTTGCGAGAGGGCGGCGCGGAAATAGATCGCGACGCAAATGAGCAGGAGGCCGGAAGCGAGCGGGCGCATGCGCTCGAGAAAATCGATCGTCGCGAGGGTCGGGCCGAGTTTCTTATCCATCAGCAGCACCTGCGTGATCATGGTCGCGCTCATGCTGGAGAAGAGGAAGTGGATCACGCTCAAGCGCACACTTACCCCGAACGCGACCGCGCTCAGGACCGCGCCCCAGAGGAGGTAGCGCTCGTGCATCTGCGCGAGGAGGGCAAACATGAGCAGCCAAGGCGTGACGAGGGCGATGAGGAGACGCGGATCGCGAGCCCGGGAGTGCCGGGCCGCGCCGAGGGCGCAAAGAGCGAGGGTGCCGAGATAAACGAGGCGAAGGATCCATTGCAGAGTGACAACGAAATGCAGCGGCCCGAGATGCGGCGCCCAAATCGGTCCCTTGAGCGAGAGGTTCCAATGCGAGAGGAGAGAGGGAAGGTTATAGCAGGAACTAATGAAGAGATATGGGTAACGCTCGCTTCCATAGAGGAAGCCGATCTTCAACCAGGCGAAGCTGCCGTCACCGAGGGCACCGATCGTGAACGCGGCCGCGCCGGCCAATCCGGCGGCCCAAGCCCGGGTGTTGGGCGAGCGGCGGTGTCGGAGCAAAGCCGCGACGACGATTCCGACCGCGCCCGTCCCGGCCCAGGCAGCGGGTGTTTGCAGGATCCACGGCGAAACGAGGAACGCTGCGGTCGCGGTGAAGCCCGCCAGAACCCGCCCGGCGCGAGCCCAGCGTTTTTGCCAAAGCGGCCAAAAGAGAAAGAAAGGAGCGACGAAGAGGAGCTGGCCCTTCAGCATTCCCCCGGCCGCCAGGAGGCAGCCGCACCAGAACCAGCGTCTCGTCAGGGCCGCAAGCGCGGCAAACAAATAGAAGGGAAGGATCCAGCAATCCCATTGCGGCCAGGCGTGGGCGTCTAGAATAAGTGAGGGCTCGAGCCAGGCCACGCTCGCCGCCAGCAATCCACAAACCCAGCCCCGCTCGACCGCGGGCAGGCGATGCAGGAGGCCGGAATGGGTCGCCCCGGACGCCCGCCGCACCCCCAGCCTAACGAGCAGAAAAACGCCCAGAGCGGTGATCAGCTCGGCGCAGAGATTCACGGTCAGCATCGGCTCGACATATTCCGGGGTGCCGTCTTCGGCGCCGGGGAACCGGGCTCGCACTTCCTTGGCCCAGATCGACATGACGAGGAGACGAAGAGGTGGATAATCGAGGTAGTAGTTATTCTCGTAGGCATCGGCCTGCACCCGGTCGTAGAGCGCGCGATAGCCACGGGCGAATGTCATCCAGGAGTCGCCCTCTTCCCGGGGGGACAGCCGGCGTCCTTCGGCCAGCGTCTGACTACCCCAGTAGAATCCGTTGGCGATATCGCGCTGGAAGCGCAGGTGCGTCGTCTCGCGCCAGGTGAAATGACGCAGCGCAATCCCGCCGGCGAGGAGGGCGAGGAGGACGAGCGCGAGGAGGATTTGCCGGCGACGGAGCGAGACCAGCATCTTGGCGGTAATGCGCGGCCGCTCCATCAGGGCGGCACCATCCACGCTCCGCGCCCTCGCGGCAAATCACCTTTCCCTTCTGCCGTTTCGTTAGGCAGGGAGGAAGATTTCGTCAAAAATGTAGAGCAGGCGGCGAATCTCGAACGGCTTGGTCAGGTAGTTGCGAGCCCCGGCCGCGAGCATGCGCTCGATCTGGCTCGGGGTGGCATCGGCACTGATGACGATGACCGGCGTATGGGCGGTTTCCGGTTGCGCCTGCAAGCCCTCGAGGACCTTGCTCCCGTGCAGATCGGGCAGGTCGAGATCGAGCAGGACGAGCTCGGGAGGATTGGCCCGCGCCATATCCAGGCCTTTCTGCCCGGTCTCGGCCCAGATCAGATCGGTGCCCGGGCGATCCTGCAGGATGCTTTCGACCAGGCGAAAGTTTGGTTCGCTGTCTTCGACATAAAGGACGCGGGGATGACGACCGTTGCTCTGCGCTTTGGGCGCGGCGCCATTCGGGTGCATCGGGATGATGACCGATTTTGGTGCGGGCGTTTCCTCCCTCGGCGCTTCGGCTGGCTCGCACGGGTCGCGCGCCTGTTGCGCTTCCTGAACCGACTTGAGCAGCTGCTCCCGCAGGACTTTGATTTCGAGTTGGGCGAGGCGGAGTTCCTGCCGCAGATGATCGGGATTCTCAGTCTTCATGCTGTTGATTTCTAAAGGTTGGCCATGCGCAAACCCGAAGGCTCCTCCTGGATGGCGCCGCGCATTTTTTTCGCCATCTCGATGTCGCGGTGCATTTTGTTTTTGTGCGTGCAAAAGAGGAGGGCGTTTTCTTCGGTGATGAGTTCTTCTTCGAAAGCGCGCATGAGGGATTGGTCAAAACTGTGCCAGCCGAGGGTGCTGCCGGCCTCGATGATTTCCTGAAAGCTGCGGTTCTCGCCTTCGCCGTAGAGGAGCGTCTCGCGGGTGCGCAGGCTGCTGCCCATGATCTCGGTCACGAGGAGCCGGCCACCCTCGATTTTGTTCACCAGACGCTGGCTTACGACATAGCGCAGGGTGTCGGCGAGGCGTTCGCGGATCTGTTTCTCTTCATCATTGGTGAAGAGGCCGAGGATGCGGTTAATGCTCTGCCCGGCGTTGATGGTGTGAAGGGTGCTTAGGACGAGGTGGCCGGTTTCGGAAGCAGAAAGCGCGATCTCCATCGTTTCGCGATCGCGAATTTCACCCAGGAGAATGACTTTCGGCGCCTGGCGCAAGGCGGCGCGCAGGCCGGTGGCAAAGTCGGAAAAATCCTTTCCCAGTTCGCGCTGGCTGAAGACCGCCTTTTCGTGCGGGTGCACAAACTCGATCGGATCCTCTAGCGTGACGACGTGTAATTCCTGCGTCTGATTGATCTCGTTTAGCATCGCGGCCAGGGTCGTGGTCTTGCCGCTGCCGGTGCTGCCGGTGAGGAAAATAATCCCGAACTTCTCCCGCACCATTTGCTGGAAAATAGGAGGTAACCCGAGCGACTCGAGAGTCGGCACGGACGACTGCAGTTTGCGCATGACGATGCCGTGATGGCCGTTCTGGCGGTAAATGTTGACCCGGAAACGAGCCAGATCGCCGAGCGAATAACTGGTGTCGCAGGAACCGCTGTTCTTGAGGTCCGACTTCAGCCGCTCGCTCTCGCCTACCAGGAGGGCGGCAATGGCATCGATATGAGTAGGGTGAAGGCCGGAGCCGGGCTCTTCCATCGGCAGCTCGTGGAGTTTGCCATAACGTTCGACCAGGGGCGGTTTGCCATTGATAAAAAGGCAGTCCGACACCCCCTCGCCGCTCTCGAGCATGGCGGTGAGTAATGCCTGCAGTTCTTCGTTAGTCATTGGGTGAAATTAGGGCCCTCCTCCCGCCGGTCAGGCCTGCGGGATGAGTTCGCACCCCTTTTTAGTGCAAGATTTGTTCCACTTGCCGGCCTCAATTACGGCCGCTTGCGAATTGCGACCCGGCACTTATCTAAAAGCATGTCTGAACACAAAATGACGCTCACTTGGAAGCGCGCGACCCAAGACTTCGAATACAAAACCTACAACCGCGATCACAAGTGGAGCTTCGATGGCGGCCACGAAATGGAGGCCACCGCCGCCCCGGTTTACCTCGGTAATCCGAAGCTGGTCGATCCCGAGGAAGCCTTTGTCTCCGCGCTCGCCAGCTGCCACATGCTTACCTTCCTCGCCGCGGCCTGTAAGAAAAAATTCCTCCTCGATGAATACGTCGACGAAGCCGTCGGGCACATGGAAAAGAATGCCGAGGGCAAGCTCGCCATTACCCGGGTCGAGCTCCATCCGAAGCTGAAATTCTCCGGCGACAATCAGCCGACCGCGAAAGACATCGAAGAGATGCATCACTTCGCACACGAGAACTGCTTCATCGCCAACTCGGTCAAGACCGAGGTCACGGTCGCGTAGTAGAAGTCCGCGCGGGGCTTTTCAGCGGGGCCCCGGATCAGGGGATGGCAATCCGATAGAAACGGGCGGAAGCAAATCCGCCCGTCTTGGAGCCATCGTCCGTCCAACTGATGATCGAGCCGGAGCCGGCGAAATCTGGCGTGATCGATTGCCAGGTCGGATCGGCGAGAGAATTCTTCCATTCCACCCGGTAGGTTACGCCGGTCTGAGCGAGCCAGCTGATGGTGGCGCTGGTCGCATTTTTCGTGAACGAGTTCACCGTCGGTGTATCGGCGTTCGGAATCGTGCCGGGTAGGAAGAGGTCGCTGATGTCGAGGGCAAGCGCGGCGCCGCCGAGCGTTGGGGTGGTTGCAAAAATCTTCTGCAAGGTGCGCAACGTGGAACTGTGGGTGTAATGGATGGCGTTGTGGTAACCGCCGCCTTTCGCATAGGGCGAGAGAACGATCGTGCCAATCGGACCATCGCTGCTGCTCGCCCCCTGGTCCCAGGTGATGATGACCAGGCCGTCACTTTTATAGGCCGTTGAGTTCAGAATTAGCGGCAGATTTTGGGAAAGCCATGTGTCGCCCTGTTTGATCGAGTTACTGATCGGCGGGCAGGAGTCGTGCATGTCATTGCAAATGTTCGGGGTTATAAAATTGTAGCGCGCGAGAGTGTTTGCGCTGAGATCGCCCGCCAGCTCGGTGAAAGGCCGCATCACGCTGGTGCACCCGGAAATCGTTACGTCATCGAAGTAAGCAAAGGGGTTGTGCTTGACGTAGTATGGATACGAGTCGGTTGTCGGGCAGGTCGTGCCGCTAATATTTTCCTGATAAGTCTTCCAGGAGATGCCGGCGTTTTTCAGCTGTGTGACGAAGTGGTTCGTGGTGCCCTGATGATTGATTGAGGGCGGGCTGTCGTTGGTAATGCCGAAACCGGTGCCGGCCTCGAGCCAGAGATAGTTAGGCAGGCTCGGGTGAGTGCCGGGCGGGTTGTAATATTGGTCGCAGTAACTCGCCATCGGCAGAATGGTGTTGTTGATGTATGGGGCGTTCGCGCTCCCCAGGATGCTGGACCAATTATGGTTCTCCATCACGATGATGAAGACCGTGCTGTTCGCGCTCAGACCGGCTTGCGCCGCGCTTCCCATCCAGGCGGCCGCGAGGGCGACGAGAAAAACCAGAGACCGTTTCATGAAGCACGGAGTCTTCGGGAAGAGAACGGCATGGGATGCGAAAGTAAGCAGTTGCGGATCTGCCGGCTACGAAAAAGAACGCTGGCCCAAAACATTTGCCAAATGAGGGGCTCGGTCCCAGTTGTATGCCGATGCCAACCGGAACACAGGATCTTCAGCGCATGGAACGAATCGTCAGCCTTTGCAAAAGGCGCGGTTTCATTTTCCAGGGGAGCGAAATTTACGGGGGTCTCAACGGCGTCTGGGATTACGGCCCGCTCGGGGTGGAGCTGAAGCGCAACCTGAAGGATTACTGGTGGCGCGTGATGGTGCGCGAGCGCGACGACGTCGTCGGCATGGATGGCGCCATTCTCACTCACCGCGCCGTGCTCAAAGCGAGCGGACACGAAGACACTTTCAGCGATCCCATGGTCGATTGCCGCACCTGCAAGGCGCGGCTGCGCGCCGACCAGTTGCCGGAAAAAAATGGTGTCAAACAATGCACCAACTGCGGCGGCAAGGACCTGACCGAGGCGCGTCCCTTTAACCTCATGTTCTCTACCCAGATGGGCGCGTCGGCCGATCCCGATTCGATCGCATACCTGCGCCCCGAGACGGCGCAATCGATCTTCGTCCAGTTCAAGAATGTGCTCGATACCGCGCGCAAAAAATTACCCTTCGGCATCGCGCAAATCGGGAAGGCGTTTCGGAACGAGATCAATCCGCGCAATTACATCTTTCGCTCGCGCGAGTTTGAGCAGATGGAACTGGAATATTTTTGCCGGCCGGAGCAGGGGATGGAACTGCTGGAGTATTGGAAAGAAGAGCGCCTGCGCTTCTACGAGAACATCGGGATCCCGCGGGCCAAGCTTCACGTTCTGACCGTGCCCGATGCCGACCGCGCCTTTTATTCCAAGGGCACCTACGACATCGAATACGAGTTCCCCTTTGGTCTCCAGGAACTCGAAGGCGTCGCCTATCGGACCGATTACGATCTTACTCAGCACCAGACGGCGAGCGGCAAGTCGCTCGATTATTTTGACGAGGAAACGAAGGCCCGTTTCATCCCTCACGTCATCGAGCCGAGCGCGGGCGTCGATCGCACCGTCCTCGCGCTCATCTGCGAAGCCTACGACGAGGAAACGGTGACCGACGAGAAAGGCAAGAGCGAGACGCGGATCGTGCTGCGCTTTCATCCGCGGGTCGCGCCGGTCAAAGCCGGCATCTTCCCGCTCTTGAAAAATCAGGCACCGCTGGTCGAGAAAGCGCGCGAAGTACAGGCCCTGCTCCGCCCGCTGATGAATGTTTTCTACGATGAAACGGGCGCGATCGGCCGCCGTTATCGCAGGCAGGACGAAGCGGGCACGCCCTTCGGCATCACGATCGATTTTGAAACGTTAGGCGAACGCGATCCCGAGCTGCGGGACACGGTCACCTTGCGCCACCGCGATAGCATGGAGCAGGAGCGGGTAAAAATCAGCGACCTGGCGGCTCGGCTCTCAGCCGCGATTGTGTAGTGAATCTGGAAGAGTTTCGCAATTACTGCCTAACGAAAACGGATGCGACCGAGGGCACGCCCTTCGGCGAGGACACGATCGTCTTCAAGGTGGCCGGCAAGATTTTCGCCCTCGCTTCCCTCGACGAAGTGCCGCCGCGGGCAAACCTGAAGTGCGACCCGGAGCGCGCGCTCGATCTGCGCGATCACTACGAGGAAGTTCAGCCCGGCTATCACATGAACAAGAGGCACTGGAACACAGTCGTGCTGGCGGGAAAAATCCCGGCGGCTGAGCTGCGCGAAATGATCGATCACTCCTACGACCTGGTCGCGCCGCGACCGAAGGGCAAGCGCCGGCCCTAACGAGCCGGATGGATCACCTGGCGCAATTGCACCGCGCCGATTTCGAGTTGGAGCGCCTTTAAGGCGACATCCAGAAACGCGTCAGGCGGGTCGGTCAGCGCGACTGAGAGCTGCCCGGCCGGCCCCGGCTCGGCCCGAAGACCTTCCTCTTCCAACAACCGCGCCACCGCGGTGGCGCAATTCTGCGCGGAATCGACCAGGCGCACCGATTCGCCGAGGAAACGCCCGATCGCCTCCCGCAGCAGCGGGTAATGGGTGCAGCCGAGGACCAGCGTGTCGATTCCCTCCTCCACCAGCGGCGCGAGATATTGCCTAACGACCCCGTCGGTGATCTCGCCTTCCAGCCATCCCTCCTCGATCAATGGGACGAAGAGCGGGCAGGCCCGGGCCGAGACCTGGACCGCGGGATCGAGGGCGAGGAGGGCGCGCTCATACGCGCCGCTCTTGATCGTGGCGCGAGTCCCGATGACACCGATGTGGCCGTTGCGGGTCGCGGCGACGGCGGCCTGCGCTCCGGGCTGAATCACCCCGGTAATCGGAACCGGCGTGGTCGATTCGAGCCGCGGCAGGGCGAGGGCGGAGGCGGTGTTGCAGGCGACCACGATCGTCTTGCAGTTTTCCTCGAGCAGCAGATCGGTGATCTCGCGGCTGTAGCGCTCGACCGTCGCCGCGCTTTTCCCGCCGTAGGGAACGCGGGCGGTGTCGCCCAGGTAAAAAATCGCTTCGTTAGGCAAAAGTTCCCGCAGCGCTCGGACCACGGTCAACCCGCCGATGCCGGAGTCGAAGACGCCGATCGCTTTTTCCCGCCGGCTGACGTTTGACTGGTCGCTCATTTTACTGGGAGCTATGGATCGCGGCGGAAGGTGTGGCCGGCGGCGGCTGGGCCGGGGCGGGCGGCGTGCCTAACGAATCGGTAATGGCGCGGCTGTGAGGCGGGAGATTGCTCGCGGCCGCGACCAGGGTGGGCCCCGAGGTCTGGAAATTAACCGCGCGATTGTAGCTCGTCACCGCCGCCGCTACCGCCTGCCCGAGCTTTTGCCGATAGGAGGCGGTCGCGATGTGCGCTCCTTCCACGCGATCGTTCAGGAAACCGGCCTCAACCAGCACGGCCGGGATTCGACTGTCGCGCAAAACATGAAAACGCGCGTGCCGCACCCCGCGATCGAAAACGGAGACACGCGACAGGATGGAGGCGTGCACCGCCGCCGTCAGGGCGATGTTGGCGGAATCATGGGCGTTGCCCTGGAACCATTTCATGTCCTCAGAACTGGGGTGATGCTCGGCGGACGCGTTCGAAGGCACGCTTTCCGGCGCGAGGGCATAACTTTCCACGCCCGACCCGCCACTGGCGGAGTTGAAATGGATGCTGATGAAAACCGCATGGGGAAATCGATTCGCAAATGCCACCCGGTCTTCGAGCGTGACGGCCTGGTCGGTCGAACGGGTCATCTCCACCTTGAACCCCGCGCGCAAGAGTTGTTCGCGCGCGGTGAGAGCGACATCGAGCGCGAAGGTTTTCTCGTTCCCCCACGGGCCAGACGTTCCGCTATCCTGGCCGCCATGGCCGGGATCGAGCACAACGGTGTCGATTTCTTGCGCGCCCTTGATCTTGTTCGGCCGCAAAACCGGTTCCACGATCTTGGCCACGTCGAGGGCCGAGATCAGATTCTCGTTCTCCCGCGCCAGGAGCGGGAAATTGCTAAAGAAGCGCACCCCGTTGATGTAAAACTCGTTCGTCCCGCCCTGCGCCCGAATGCCGCGCCGCTCGTCCCGCAGCGAAACGGTCCGGCTGACCTGGGAAAATTTCGGGAAGCGATAAAACTGCGCGACGTTGGCGAAAGTCACATAATCGCGCCCGTCGGCCTGGATCACCTTCCAGTCCTCGGCAAGCGCCGGCTGCGCCCAGAGCGCGGCGAGCAGGAGGCTAACGATGACTTTCGGGAAATGCACGGGCGGCAAGTTGAAGGCGCGGTTCTGAGTGCGCAAGCGAAGTGATCGCAGGCGCAGAGCAAAGCAGATCATCATTCTCCCTTTCCGTAATCTGCGTCCTCGAGATTAAATTCTCACCCCATCCGGCGCGGTGAAGTCTGATTCCTCGGCCTCGCCGGTGTTGCGCGTCGCGGCCGGCTCGAAGAGAAATACCTCCGCCTCCTCCTTGGCCGCGGTGCGATGTTCAACGCCATGCGGCACGACGAGGAACTCGCCCTCATTCAATTCCACCACGCGATCGCGAAACTCGATCCGCATCCGGCCGCGCCAGACAAGGAATAGCTCGTCCTCGACTTCATGGTGGTGCCAGGGGAAAACGCCCTGGAATTTCACCAGCTTCACTTCCTGGCCGTTTAATTCGCCGACGATCTTCGGCCGCCAATGCTCGCGGAAAGCGGCGAACTTCTCCGCCAGATTCACTTTTTCCATGCGCGGGAATCTAGCACAGGCCCGGCGCGGTTTTCGTTTTGCAATCGCCGCCCTCTCTTCGATGATTGCTCCCCATGACGGAACTGAGCAAGGCCTACGAACCCCAGGCGGTGGAGGCGAAATGGTACGCCCGCTGGCTGGCGGAGGGCTATTTCCGGGCCGACCCCGCTTCGGCCAAGCCGGCTTATTCCATCGTCATGCCGCCGCCGAACGTGACCGGCGTCCTCACTCTCGGCCACGTCCTCAACAACACCATCCAGGACATCCTCGCCCGGCGCGCCCGCATGCTCGGAAAGGAAGTGCTCTGGCTCCCGGGGATGGACCATGCCGGGATCGCGACCCAGACGGTGGTGGAACGCCAATTGCGCAAGGAGGAAAAGAAAACGCGCCACGATCTGGGGCGCGAGGAATTCGTCCGGCGGATCTGGCAGTGGAAGGAAAAGCACGGCGGCATCATCATCGAACAACTGAAACGCCTCGGCTGTTCCTGCGATTGGTCGCGCGAACGCTTCACCATGGACGAGGACTACTCGCGCGCCGTCCAGCGCACCTTCGTCGATCTCCACCGCAGAGGGCTCATCTATCGCGGGAAGCGGATGGTGAACTGGGACCCGGTCGCACTGACTGCGCTCTCCGACGAGGAAGTGATTCCGACCCCGCAAAAATCCGCGCTCTATTACGTCCGCTACGAACTGGTGGAGGAGCCGGGCAAATTCATCGAAGTCGCCACGACCCGGCCGGAAACGATCATGGCCGACGTCGCTCTGGCGGTGCACCCGAACGACGAGCGTTACAAGTCTTCGTTAGGCAAAAAAGTCTGGCGTCCGCTGGATCGCGCGGAATTACCGGTGGTCGGCGACGAGGGGATCGAGCCGGCCTTCGGCACCGGCGTGCTGAAAGTAACCCCGGCGCACGACAAGGTGGATTTCGAGATCGGACAGCGACACGGCCTGGCGGTGATCGATGTTCTGCATCCCAACGGCACGATCAACTGCCCGGCCGTCCCTGAGTTGGACGGGCTCGATCGCTTTGTCGCGCGCAAGAAGGCGGCTGAAATGCTGGCCGAGAGCGGGCTGCTCGCGAAAGAGGAGCCGCATGAAAGCACGGTCGGTTTTAGCGAGCGCGCCGGTGTTCCGATCGAGCCGCGTCTGAGCGAACAATGGTTTTTGAAATACCCAAAGGTCGCGGAATCGCGTGCCGCCGTCGGCCCGGAGAGCGCAATCCATTTTCGCCCCGAGCGCTGGGAAAATGTCTACCAGCATTGGCTCGAAAACATCCAGGACTGGTGCATCAGTCGTCAGCTCTGGTGGGGTCATCGCATCCCGGTTTGGTATGCGAACGACGATCCGGCGAAATTGCACGTCGAGATCGAGCCGCCGGCCGATCCGGAAAACTGGACGCAGGATCCCGACGTCCTCGACACCTGGTTCTCGAGCTGGCTTTGGCCCTTCGAGACGATGGATGACGCGACCCGCGCGAAATTTTATCCGACGAGCGATCTCGTGACCGCCCCGGACATCATCTTCTTCTGGGTCGCGCGCATGATCATGGCCGGCCTCGAATACACCGGGCAGGCTCCCTTTCGCGACGTCTACTTCACCGGGTTGATCCGCGACGGGCAGGGACGAAAGATGAGCAAGTCGTTAGGCAACTCGCCCGATCCGCTCGACCTGATCGGGAAATACGGCGCTGATGGAGTGCGCTTCGGCCTGATGCGGATCGCACCCAGCGGGCAGGACATTCGTTTCGACGAGAAGCAGATCGAGGAAGGGCGCAATTTTGCGAACAAACTCTGGAACGCGACCCGTTTCCGCCAGATGCAGGGCGGCGAGACCGAGGGCGAGATCAATCCCGCGCTGGTCACGAGCGACGATAAATGGATTCTTCTGCGGCTCGACGCCGCGATCCGTGCGGTGACGCAGGCGCTGGAAGAATACAATTTCAGCGAGGCGGCGCAGGCGCTTTACCGCTTTTTCTGGAGCGAGTTTTGTGACTGGTATCTCGAGGCGAGCAAAGCCAGCCTGGCGACGGAGCGAAAGGGAAACGCCCTTGCGCTGATCGATTTCGTCCTTGGCCACACCCTGCGTTTGTTTCATCCCTTCCTTCCCTTCATCACTGAGGAGCTTTGGCATAATCTCGGATTCAATCGCGATCTGCCAGACGACCAGGGCGCGCAGTCGATTCAGTTCGCGCGCTGGCCGAGTCCGCTGGATGACGAATTCAAGCGGCACTACGGGCTCACGCCTAACGACGAGGAGGTCGCAAACGCGAAGTTCGAGACCGTCATCGCCGGGCGCCGTTTGCGCCGGGATTTCAATATCGCCTCCAACAAACGGGTCGTCTTCATCCTCCGACCGGCGCAACCGCTTCCGGAAGAGGAAGTGGCCGTCCTGCGCATCCTGCTCAACGCGGAACGGCTCGAGCTGCCGGAGAGCTACGATCCACCGAAAGGGACCCCGACCGCGCTGACGCCGCTGGGCGAACTT
>JBKJNW010000035.1:0-2777 GCA_046593335.1 Chthoniobacterales bacterium
CGGGCCGAGTACGGCCGGTCGCGCGTCCTGCTCAATTGCCGTCTCGCCGCGCATGGAGAGGCGGAGATTGATCGCACCCTGCGCCACGAGCTGGCGCATCTTCTCGCCCAAGCCCGGGCCGGCCGCCGTCGCCTCGCGCCGCATGGAGCCGAGTGGCGCCGGGCCTGCGCCGATCTCGGGATCGCGGACGAAACGCGCTGCCACAATCTTCCCTTTCCCGCCCGGCGACTGGAACGGCGCTACCTCTATCGCTGCGCGCATTGCGAGCGCGAATTTCCGCGGACCCGTCCGCTCCGCCGCACCTCGGCCTGCCTCCCCTGCTGCCGCGACTTCAACCGCGGGCAATACGATCGCCGTTTCAAGCTTCGGCTCGTTAGTCGTTAGGCACGCTTGTCATCCGGGGAGCACCGCCTGCCAGCCCGTTCGCCTCCAATCCGCGGGTTCTAAAGCCCGAAAGTCGTCGATTGCAAGCCACGCGAATGTGCTCGGGAGACTCCCGAGCACGACGGGGTGACACCCCGTGCTCCCCGGAGTCTTGTTGGCATCCCCTTCTTTCCTTATGCTGCGCAACAGCTCAGATGATTCTTTGGCAAAAACAGGCATCCCCGAAATGGTTGGCGGCGAACGAGCCGCGACTCGAGTCAATCGCCCCCGGCGATCTCGCCATCATCGCCCGCCCGGGCGTCGTGCGAAGTCTGGTGCAGGTGATCTGTCACCACCGGGGAAAGGCCGCGCAGTTACTGCGCGAGTTCGGCGGCGTTGCGCAGCCGCTGCCGCGCAAGTGGTGGAAGATCGCACATACGCATCAAGCGCATCCGCCCATTCGCGTCGGACGCCGTTTGGCAGTAGTGAGCGAACCCGCGGCCGCCAGGAGATCGAGCGATAAAAATCAGCTCATCATCCCGGCCGCCGGCGCATTCGGCACCGGCGAACATGCCACCACCGCGATGTCGCTGCGCCTCCTCGAGGAAGAGACGCGAAAACTACCGCCCGGCTGGCGCCTGCTCGATGCCGGCACCGGTACCGGTATTCTCGCCCTGGCGGCGCGCCGTCTTGGCGCCAGCGAAGTGCTCGGCCTCGATAACGACCCGCGCGCGGTCGCTCATGCGCGGCAGAACGCGCGCCTCAACCGCGTCTCTCGCGCCAAATTTTTCGCCGCCGATATCCTGCAGTGGAAACCAACCACTCGCTACCACATCATCACCGCTAACCTCTTTAGCGAACTGCTCATCGCGGCGCTGCCCACATTCCACCGCGCACTACAGCCCGCGGGCCGCTTAATCGTCTCCGGCATTCTGCGCGAGCAGGCCGGCGCGGTCACTCGCGCACTGAACGCGGCTGGGTTTCGTTTGGAAACAAAACGACGCCGCGGCAAATGGGTCGCGCTCCAAGGCGCCCGCCGCGATGGCGTGAAGTGCGCCGTCGCTTCCTCTTCTCCGCCCCGACAGCGCGGTGCCCTCCAGAAGAGAACCACGGCACCACATTCAGGGTGAGGCATGCTCATCCCCGCCTTGCCGCCTCAACTCCAACTACCGAGAGGCGAAATGCTGGAGCCTGCCCCGCCACCTCCCTGCGCGAGGATGCCCGTGGCTCGCCAGCGCCTAAGCCCCAAGCTCCCTTCTTACTTCGCGGGCTGATACACCTGGGCCACGGCGAGAGGAGTGCCAAAAACATTAATCCCACCCGCTAGCAGAACCCTGCCATCAGAGAGCAAGTTCGCGGTCATTAACAGGAGCTGTTGTGGAACGCGCACGCGATTGGTCGGAGTCCACAGCCCAGTTGCCGGGTCAAAAACCGCGGCACCCGTCCACCCCTTCCCGATCCTGGCTCCCCCGGCCACGAGGACTTTGCCGTCGGTCAAGACGGTCTCTGTATTCTCGAAGAGCGCTTTACCAGGGCTGCCAGCAGCCGTCCACGTCCCGGTAGATTCATCATATAGCTCTGCCGTCGGGAGGCTCCCGCCCACGACAAGCACCTGGCCCGTGAGTAGACGCGCGGCGGTGTGCGTCGCCCGTGGCTGAGACATGCTGCCAGTCCGCGTCCAGGTCGCGGTGACGGGATCGTAAAGTTCCGCATTCTGTAAGGTGGGGCCATTGCTGTAACCACCCGCCGCGAGCACTTTCCCATCGGCGAGTAATGTGGCGGTGTGAGCGCTGCGCGCGGTAGTGAGGGCAGAAGCCGTGGGCCACAAGCCGTTATTGTAGAACTCCGCACTCGCTAGGTCGCTCGTCGCAGTCGAGCCACCGGTGACGAGCACATCGCCACTCGCCAGGAGCGTCGCGCGGTGGTCCGCGCGCGGGAACTCGAGCGTTGAGATGCTTCCGCTCCAGCTGCCCGTGGCCGGATCGTAAACTTCGGAAGTATCAATTACCCCACCTGAGTCCTGGCCGGCGGCTACCAGCACTTTGCCCGACGGCAACAGCGCGGCCTGATGATTAAAGCGTGGGTGGCTCATGCTTCCCGTCGCGGTCCAAAGGCCCGTCGCCGGGTCGTAAAGCTCCGCGGTCGCGGTGACGAGACTGCCCGTGGTGATGCCGCCTGCGACAAGCACGCGTCCGTCAGCAAGCGTCGTTCCGGTATGGAACCAGCGCGGGGTGCCGAGATTGCCGGTCACGGTCCATCGGTCATTCGAAGCGGCCCCACATGGCTGCAGAGAAACAACCAGCGCGACGAGTAACACGGGCAACCATTTCAGGCCCGAAAAAAGCCGTGGATTCGTGCTGCGGCTGTTGCTAGGTGGCGAGACGGGAGTGCGGCTTTCGCAAAGGGAAGAATTA
>JBKJNW010000102.1:0-4054 GCA_046593335.1 Chthoniobacterales bacterium
CCCGATCTCGCGCCGCTTCTGCACCGTCACGGTGATGAGCGTGTTCATGATCCCAAACGCCGCCACGATCACGATGAAGAAAAGCAGAAACGCCATCACCGTGCGCTCGAGACTCACCGCGTCGAAGTATTGTTTATTCATCTCGATCCACGTTTGGGCGTACTCGGGCGGCTCCAGATATTTCTCGATCGCCGCTTTCACTTGCGCGGCGTTATCGGGATTGGTCGTCTTCACGGTCAGGCCATGGAGCGCGTCGCCCAGCCCGTAAAGTTCCTGGCCAACGAAGATCGGCACGAGCAGAAACTCGGAGTCGTGGAGGTATTGGCCGGTTTCGAAAATGCCGGTCACGGTCAATTCTTTCGGAAGCACGACCTCGCGCAAATCGTCCACCGCACGCTCTTTCTCCTCGCCCTGTTTCTTGTCCAGCTCTTTCAGTTTATCGAGGATCTCGCCGAGGTTGCCCGGCGAATAAACCGTCAGCTTGTCGCCCACCGTCAGTCCGAGCTTTTGCGCCAGCTCGACCCCGAGGATGGCCTTATCGCCATCGAGATCGAGCTTGCCCAGCTTGATGTATTTGCGCAGCGGAATCACTTTCTCTTCCTCCACCGGATCGATCCCGCGGATCATCGGGGCCAGGCGCCGGTTTTGGAATTCCACGATCACCGGTCCCTGGATGTAGGGCGCAGTCGCGACCACGTTGGGCGTGTTCCGGATCTTCACCGTTAGATCGCGCCAGTTGTTCATCACGCTGTCGGTCGTGACCAGGATGTGGGCGTCGAAATCGATCACCTTCTGGCGCAGCTCGCGATCGAAACCGGTCATGACCGAAATGACCAGAATGAGCACCATCACGCCTAACGTCACCCCAAAGACCGAGACGAGCGTGATAATGGAAACGAAAGTGCGCTTCGGCTTGAGATAGCGGAGCGCGAGAAAAAGACTGAACGGGAGTTTCAAAGCAGCGATACGTTTGCTGAAAACCGCGCTTTGCCAAAGAGAATCGGCCTAAAGTTCCGGCGCCGCGCAATCTCGGCACGACCATCTGCGGCGGCACAGCCGAAATATTCGTATGCTCTGGACAATTGCAGTGATTCTCTTGGTTCTCTGGTTGATTGGTTGGTTAGGCTTCCATCTCCTCGGAGGCTTCATCCACATCCTGGTTATTCTTGCGGTCATCGCGATCGTGGTGCAACTCGTTAGGGGCGTCTAGGCGCGGCCGGCGGCGGCACCGCTCGGACTCGTTGCTCATCCGCGTTCTTTCGTGGAGGACACTTCCGGCGCGGACTTTGACCGCCGGGCGTACCGCTTTGGTGGCTGGCTCCCCTCCGTAATCGAATTGAATTTTCGCGCCTTTTCTGTTCGCCGCTGCGACGTCCCCGTTCGGCCGCTCTTGGGAGCTTATCGGGATTAATTTCGTCGGGGTTAATCCCGAGAATGGCCAGAAGGTTCTCCTCACCCTCGCCGGGATCGGTCCGTTTCAATGAACGCGGGGTGCGCAGGGTCAAGGACCGGATGAACCGTGAGATCCTGGGCGGGCTCGATGAAGCTGGCATCGGTGTTGCCTCCGGCACCTGCGAGATTGTGGGGCTGCCGCCCGTTCGGGTGGCGACGGAGAAAGCTCCCTCCTAGCTCCGGGCGTTTGAGTGAACCGCAGAGGCGGCGGACTCCGCAGGGAAGGGGAGAATCCCAAATCCCTCTTTCTACTTCCTACTTTCTACTTTCTACTCTCCCATGATCGTCGGCATCGACCTCGGCACCACCAACTCTCTCATCGGAGTGATGGAAGCGGGCTTTCCCATCCTGCTCGCCGACGCCAATGGCTCCCGCCTGACGCCGTCCGTTGTGCATTTTCCGGACGCGGGGAAGCCGCTTGTCGGCGCCGCTGCCAGCCGGATGCGGGCCGTCGCGCCGGCAACCACAGTTTACTCGGCCAAACGTTTAATCGGCCTGCGCGGCGACGATGCCTCGTCGGCGGAGTTGCCCTCCGATTACGAGATCGTTAGGCAAGCGGGCCGGGCGCTCCGGATTCGAGTCCGCGACCGCGACTACGCGCCCGAGGAAATCTCGGCGCTCGTTCTCGGCAAATTGAAGCGCGATGCCGAAGCGGCGCTCGATCAGCCCGTCTCTCGCGCAGTCATCACCGTGCCGGCCTATTTCAACGACGCCCAGCGCAACGCCACCAAAGCAGCCGGCGAAGCCGCCGGGTTCACCGTCGAGCGCATCATCAACGAGCCGACCGCCGCCGCACTTGCCTACGGGCTCGATAAGCTCGCCGCGAAATCCAAGATCGCCGTTTACGATCTCGGCGGCGGCACATTCGACATCTCCATCCTGGAGCTGGATAACGGCGTCTTCCAGGTCCTCGCCACCAGCGGCAATACCCACCTCGGCGGCGACGATGTCGACGCCGCGCTCGTGGCCGCCTGCCAGCTTCCCATTCCCAATTGGCAAAAGCGCGAGCTCGTCATCGAGGCCAAGCATCGGCTCTCGACCGACGAGAGCGTGCGCATCGATGCGCCCTTTGTCGGTGGCGAAAATCTTACCTACGCGCTCACCCGCGCCGCGCTCGAGAAAATCGCGCGCCCGATCGTTCAGCGCACCCGGGAGCATTGCCTGCGCGCCCTCGCCGATGCCAAACTCGACGCCGCCGAGCTCGACGAAGTCATCCTCGTCGGTGGCATGACCCGGATGCCGCTCGTCCGGCAGTTCGTCGCCGAGCTCTTCGGGCGCGAGCCCAACATCTCGCAGAATCCCGACGAAGCCGTCGCACTCGGGGCCACCATCCAGGCCGGCATCCTTTCCGGGGCCGTTCGCGACGTCGTCCTGCTCGACATCACCCCTTTGTCGTTAGGCATCGAAACCTTCGGCGGCCTCATGAACGTCATCATCCCGCGCAACTCCACCATCCCGGTCAAGGCGGGGGAGATGTTCACCACCGCGGTCAATCAGCAGCGCGCGATGAAAATCAAAGTCCTGCAAGGTGAGCGCGAGATGGCGGCGGATAACTGGATGCTGGGCGAATTCGAAATCGAATTCCGGCCCGCACCCAAGGGCATCGCCCGCGTCGGCGTGCAATTCGAGATCGATGCCGACGGCATTCTCAATGTCCTGGCCCGCGACACCCAGACCGGCACCGAGAAAATCGTTGCCCTGACCAGTGCAGTCGACGTCTCCGACGAAGCCGTCGAAGCCATGATCGCCGATTCGCTCGAGCACGCCTTTGAAGACATGAGCGAGCGGGTCTGGACCGAGACCAGGCTCAAAGCCGAAGAGATGCTGGGCGCGGTCGAGAAAGCCTTTCAGCTCGCCGGCGATCGCCTGCCGGCCGCGCAAAAACAAGAGATCGCCAGCCTAACGAGCAAAGTCCGAGAAGCCATCGCGAGCCATGAAACCCCGCGCCTGAAATCCGCTAACGCCGCGCTCGACGACGCCACCCAGGAGCTGGCCGCGCTTATCGTCGAGCAGGCCATGGCCGCCTCCGCCCCGAAGGCTTAAGCAATCGGTTGAGTCACTAACTCGTCCTCCGCTCTATCCTGGAGGGACGGGCGCCGTCCCGTCCACGTTTGTAAGGCGGACGACACAGAGGTCGTCCCTCCAGCCGCCTCGTCCGCTCCCTCCGCCGCGCCCTCATGCACGCGCACAGTCAGCATTTCAGCGTTTCAGGAAAACCTTCGGTTTTTCCTTTCGGCTCCCCAGGTCGCGCCAGTCAGCGTTTCCGCTTTGATTCGCCTTCTTCCTTTTGACTTCCGACTTTCTTCCCCGCCTTCATCCCAACAACCTTTACCCAAATTTCCAATAACCAGGAAAACCTCAGGTTTTTCCTTGTCCCCCTTCCTTTCTTTGCTCTACAAAGAAGGGAAGGGGAAGAGTCCCGTCCTCCCACCCCATCAAGGGCGGCAGCATCTCTCGGCCCTGCGCTTCCCAAAACGTGGGAGCGGCCTCTGTGCCGCGATCTCCTCCTTAGTTGAGCACATGCGAATACTGCCCCGTGGGGGCGGGGCCGGCTAGACGGGGAGCCGGCGAGGGTAGCCGGTGAGCGGCTTGGGCAAGCCAC
>JBKJNW010000208.1:0-15914 GCA_046593335.1 Chthoniobacterales bacterium
CCGCGCCGTCGATGACAAAGGTGGTCCGTTCCGCGCCCATGTATTTCTTGCCGTACATGCTTTTTTCCACCCAGACGCCGTAGGCGCTGACGATTTTTTTCTCCGGATCGGAGAGAAGCGGAAAAGGGAGAACGTATTTGGCGATGAATTTCTCGTGGCTCGCCGCGGAATCGACGCTGACCCCAAATACTGCGGCCTGTCCCTCGAAATCGCTCCAGCGGTCGCGCAATCCACAGGCCTGCGCGGTGCAGCCTGGAGTGTCGTCCTTGGGATAAAAATAAAGAACGACCGGTCCGCCCCGGAAATCCTTTAGCCTAACGACTTTTCCGGCGTCGTATTTTCCGCCGACCGCCTCGGCCGTGAAATCAGGCGCCACATCTCCCACTTTTAGTTCCGTCGAATCGCTCTTCATTTCTCGAAGAAAATAATCAGGAGCCCGACCGCGCACAAGAGCAGGCCGATCACCCCGGCCTCATATTTTTCGAAGGAGCGTAGCTTGACCTGTCCGATGCCGATGAGTGCGAGGGCGGTGAAGGCGACCATGCCGGCGATTGTACCGATGGTGAGAATGATGGTGAGCAGGGCAAAACCATGCCAGCCATAACGCACGCCCGAGACGTAGACCGGGACAAAAGCTTCGCAGGGCGAAAAAGTAAGGAGCGCGAGCAGGCTGGCGATGGCGGCGATGTCGGATTTGGAAAATGAAAGCTTCGCTTCCGTCTGATGATCGTGCTCGTGCTCGTCAGAATGCGAATGCCCGCGACCGAAATGGAGGTGGGTGTGGGCGTGCCCCGTCAGTTGCCGGAAAACGTAAAAGAGGCCGACGGCGATGAGCGCGCCGCCAGCAATCCAGGGGAAAAGCGCCCCTATGCGCGCGCTCAGGGCTATCCCGAGCCAGGCAACAAGGAGACCGAGGGCGGCGGTGAAAGCGGCGTGGCCCGTCGCCGCCAGGGAAGTGATGAGAAGCGTCTTGGCGCGGCTCCAGCGCTGCACCCGCGCGGCCAGGACGAACGGGAGCCAGTGGGTCGGGATGGCGGCGTGAAAAAACGCGATGGTAAAGCCGGTGATCGCGATCGTGGTGAGAACGGAGTCGTTCATCGCAGCAGGTGAAGCGGGAGTGTGGGCTTCAATTCACCGCCATCCAAAACAAAAGAAAAAGATAAAAAAATCGGGCTGCAGGGATTTGAACCCTGGACCTCCTGCACCCGAGGCAGGCGCTCTACCAAGCTGAGCCACAGCCCGAACTTTTCTGGCCAACGCGACCCGGTGGGTCTTCTCCGAAGGTCACGCAGCGCACCTATTTCGCGCACTTCCCCGGGGATGGCAAGTGAATCAATCGCCACGAGAAAATCCATTGACAACCGGGTGAGTGCACGCATGATCGAAATCCGCTTGCCCTGACGATGCTCGCTTCGATTTCCACCGCTTCAGCCCTAACGAATGGTTCCCCGTCCGTCCTGCAGTTTCCGTCGGAGCCCAGCCGTTCCGTCCGTTCCTTGAGAAATATGACCGCTCAACTCCTGCAAGAAGCAGCCAAAGTGATCCCGAACCAGCAATTGCTGATCAACGTCGTCTCCAAGCGCGTCCGGCAGCTCGGGATCGGCCATCGCCCGCTCGTCGAAGCCACCCCCAAATCCTCCCTTACCGATATTGCTCTAAAAGAAATCATCTCTGGCAAGCTCACCTTCGAAGAACTGAAGGACGAAGCCGCCGAGGCTTAAGCCTGTCTTGCGTGCCGGTCCGTGCTGACCATGCCCGCTGAGACCATTCTCAATCGCAAAGCGCTGCGCGATTTCCACATCCTCGAGCGCTTCGAGGCCGGGGTCGAGCTGAAGGGGAGCGAGGTCAAATCGATCCGCGCCGGCAAAGCCAACATCGGCGATGCCTTTGCCCGGATCGAAAAAGGCGAGGCATTTCTCTATGGCGCCGACATTCAGCCCTACCTCCAGGCCAGCCACGAAGTGCCGGCCTCGAAACGGGTACGCAAGCTCCTCCTCCACCGCCGCGAGATCGACAAACTCTATGGCCTAACGAATATCGCGGGCCGCACCCTCGTCATCCTGAAGCTTTATTGGAAGAACGGGCGGATCAAAGCCGAGGTCGGGGTGGCGACCGGGAAAGAGGCGCGCGACAAGCGCCTCGACCTGAAAAAACGGGCGACCGATCGCGAGACGGCGCGGGAGGTGGCGCGCTTCAACCGCAAACACGGGTAGCCGCCTCTCTTTGCCAGGCGCGGGTATTCGCATTGCCCGCGCAACGATTCCGGCTTTGAGTAGCCACATTTCCGCCGCGCTTCGCAGAGCGAAGCGTCTACATATGTCTCCGCTTTTTCTCATCTTTCTCACGGTCTTCATCGACATGGTGGGCTTCGGCATCATCATCCCGGTGCTGCCGCTTTACGCGCAGCATTTCCACGCCAGCCCGCTCCAGATTGGCTTGCTCACCGGCATCTACTCGGGGATGCAGATCATTTTTACCCCGCTTCTCGGACGTTTGTCCGATCGCGTTGGCCGGCGCCCCGTGCTCATCCTCAGCCTGGCCGGAACGGCGCTCGGTTTTCTCGTCATGGGCTGGGCGACTTCGCTGACTCTGCTCTTTGTCGCGCGCATTATCGACGGTATTTCCGGCGGCAACATTTCCACCGCGCAGGCTTATATCGCCGATATCAGCACGCCGGAAAATCGTTCGCGCTCGATGGGCATCATCGGCGCGGCCTTCGGCCTTGGTTTTACCTTTGGCCCCATGATCGGTGGTGTCATGAGCCACATCTCCTATAGCGCGCCGTTTTATTTCGCGGCCGGTTTGGCCGCGGTCAATGTCGTGCTGCTCTATTTCATCCTGCCGGAAAGTCTTTCCGCCGAGCACCGCGCGCGGCCGAAAGTGCGCACCCGGCTGGCGGAAGTTTTCCAGCACGGCGATGCCCGCATGTTCGGCACGATCGTGGCGACCTATTTTTTTACCATCACCGGCTTCGCCATCATGACGACGCTCTTCGCGCTCTTCACCGAAAAGCAGTTTGGCTTCGACGCCCGTAAGACCGGTTACATTTTTGGTTTTATCGGCATCATCAGCGTGATTTTGCAGGGCGGCTTGATTGGGCGGCTGGTGAAAACGTTTGGCGAAACCGCGCTCGCCCGCACCGGCCTCCTGCTCCTCGCCGTCGCGCTCGCGTTGCTCCCGTTCGCGCCTACGCTTCCGATGCTCCTCGTCGTTTGCGCTGCGCTCGCAATCGCCAACGGCCTCGTCAATCCAACTCTCAACGGACTCGCTTCGCAGATGATCGATCGCAGCTGGCAGGGCCGCGCGCTCGGACTCATGCAATCGGCCGGCAGCGCCGGTCGCCTGATTGGTCCGCTCCTCGGCGGCTGGCTTCTCATGTTTGATCTTGGCAAGCCGGTGCATTTTTATGCGCGCACACCATTCCTCGCCGGCGCGGCAATTCTGCTCATTGCCTTTGTCCTCGCGCTCAGCGTTCGCAAACCGATGGGGGATAAGAAACTCGCCCCGATCCCGGTCGAGGCGGACGCTTAAACTTTGGGGAGCGCACGGGCCCTCCCGGGACTTTTCGCGCCCTGTCGCTCACCAGCTCTTCCGCTGCTAGTTTGGCGGATGAAGCGCTCCACTCTTCTCACTCTCGGCGGAATTGGTCTGGCCTCCTGGGCGGTTACCCGTGCTCTCCGCAGCGATGTTTCTTTCGCCGGTAAAGTCGTGATTGTGACCGGCGGCTCGCGCGGTCTCGGCCTAACGATCGCGCGCCTCCTCGCGGCTGAAGGCGCGCGCCTCGCCCTCTTCGCACGCGACGAGGACGAGCTTGCCAAAGCTTGTGCGCAACTGCGCGAGCTGGGAGGCGAAGCGCTCCCCGTGCCGTGTGATTTACTCGACCGCGATCAGTCGTTAGGCGCGATCCAGACCGTGGTCGACCATTACGGAACAGTCGACGTCCTGATCAACAACGCCGGCATCATCGAAGTCGGCCCGATCGAAAACATGCGCCGGCCCGATTTTGAAAAATCGATGCAGCTCCATTTCTGGGCGCCTTTTAATTTGATCCAGCAAGTCCTTCCGCACATGCGGCGCGGCGGCGGCGGGCGGATCGTCAACATTTCCTCGATCGGCGGCAAAGTGGCGGTGCCGCACATGGCGCCTTACAGCATGAGCAAGTCTGCGATGGTGGGACTTTCCGACGCCTTCCGCGCCGAACTCGCGCGCGAGGGCATTCAGGTCACTACCGTCACGCCCGGCATGATGCGGACCGGGTCGCAGGTGCATGCCAAATTCAAAGGGAACCATGGCGCCGAATACAGCTGGTTTTCGCTTTCGACCGCGCTGCCCTTTGCCGCGGTCGAGGCCGAGCGCGCCGCCGCCAAGATCGTCGAAGCCTGCCGCAACGGACAGGCCTCGCTCATCATTGGGTTCCCGGCGCGGCTCGCGATCATCGGCAACGCCGTTTTTCCCAACCTCACCGGACAGGTCATGAAACTGGTCAACCGTCTCCTCCCCGGGCCGGTCGGAGTGGAGGGAGACGAAATTAAATCCGGCAAGGAAGCGCAGCGGGAGAAAAAATTACCCGGCTGGCTGATGCGCCTCGGTCGCGCGGAGATGGTGCAGAACAACGAAGTCTGATCCAGCCCGGTGCCGGCGCAGCGCCTTTTCGTTAGTCTGGAAGTGCCGGCCTCGGTCGCCGAAGCGCTCGTTAGGCTGGATCCTGGGTTGCCCGGCTTGCGCTGGGTGGCCGCGGAGCAGCTGCATCTGACCCTGGCCTTTCTCGGCCAGGTCGCGCCGGAGCCTGCCGCGGACCTGCGCACGCGGCTGGCCGCGATTCAGTTCTCCCGCTTTTTCCTCCCGCTCCACGGGATCGGGACTTTTCCGGCCAAAGGCCGGTCGAAGGTGATCTGGCTCGGAGTCGGCCGGGGACATCCGCATCTCTTTCAATTGCACAAGCGGGTGACGGACGCGGCCCTCGCTGCCGGGATCGAGCCGGATCTGCGTCCCTGGCATCCACACCTCACTCTCGCGCGCTGCCAGGATGTCGCGCCGCAGAAGATCAGCCCGTTTCTGCGCGCTCAGGCCGATTTCGATGCCGGACTCGTCCCGATGGACGCTTTCTAGCTCAAATCGAGCCGGCTCACGCCTCACGGGTCGATCTACACGACCGAACTGGCGGTGCCCGCCTTGTAGACGTTTCGCTCTGCGAAACGCGGGCCTGCGTTGGGACGCAAGAATCTGGACCGGGCGGCCATTACCCCCGCGCTTCGCAGAGCGAAGCGTCTACAGCATTGCAAACGCCGCCCCTCGCTCCTATACCCGCGGGATGAAATGCGCTTTTCGGTTCGCTCTTGTCCTCTTTTTCTGCCTAACGACTATGCATGCGGCCGACACCCCGCCCGCGGTCATCGCGCTCAAGGCCGCCCGGCTCTTTGACGGCAAATCAAAAACGCTTCTGCCTAACGGCGTCGTCGTGGTGGAGGGCAACACCATTACCGCGGCTGGGAGCGACATCGCCATTCCGGAGAACGCCCAGGTCATCGATCTCGGCGACGCCACCCTTTCGCCGGGGTTCATGGACGCCCATACGCATCTGACTTTCGATTTTTCCGGCAACTACAACGAGCGGCGCCTCCGCATGCTGGATGAAAACATCTCTCAGCTTGCGCTCGAGATGATCCCGCACGCCAAAGCCACGCTCGAGGCCGGCTTTACCACCGTGCGCGATCTCGGAAGCGGTTTTCCAAATTCTCACGATTTCCCTGACATCTCGCTCCGCAATGCGATCGGCAACGGCGTCATCCCCGGCCCGCGCATGCTCGTCGCGACGCACGGCATTGGCGCGACCGGCGGTCATTTCGACGGCACGAATGGTTTTCGCGACATGCTCTTTGGGGCCGAGCCCGACTGGCAGAACGGGATCGCCGACGGCCCGGATGCGATCCGGAAAGCGGTTCGTTTCGAAGTGAAAAACGGCGCCGATGTGATCAAAGCCGCCGTCTCCGGTGGCGTCCTCTCGTTAGCCGATGAAGTGGATGTCCCGCAGCTCACGCCGGCGGAAATGGCGGCGCTGGTCGACGAGACGCATCGGCTGCGGAAGAAAGTCGCGGTCCATTGTCATGGCGATTCGGCGGCGAAGGAGGCGATCAATGCCGGGGTCGACTCGATTGAGCACGGTTCTTTCATGAAACCGGACACCCTCCAATTGATGAAACAAAAAGGCACCTATCTTACGCCGACGCTGATGGCCTCGGAGTGGGTCATGCAGAAGATCGGGAATTATCCGCCTGCGATTCAGGCGAAGGGCAAAGCCGCGACCGACGCGCGAACCGAGATGTTTCGCAACGCGCTTAAGGCGGGTGTGAAGATTTCCTTCGGCACGGACGCGGGCGTCTTCCCGCATGGTCAGAACGCGAAAGAGTTTGCGCTCATGACCGGTCTGGGGATGAAGCCGATCGACGCCCTTCTCAGCGCGACCGCGGTTGACGCGGAACTTTTCGGTGTGGCGAACAAACTGGGGACTCTTGAGAAAGGAAAACTGGCCGACATCATTGCCATGCCGGGCGATCCCACGGCCGACATCACCGCGACTGAACGCGTCTTTTTCGTGATGAAAGACGGCAAGATCGTGAAGAACGAGCCGAAGCTGTAGACGCCTCCCTCTGGGAGGCGCGGGAGTTGTCCTCGCCGAAGTAAATCCTTCCTGCGATCCATATTTGCGCCCGCGCTTCGCAGAGCGAAGCGTCTACATATGAGATTCGAAAATCAGGTCGCAGTCGTGACAGGAGCAGGGCGGGGGATTGGTCATGCGATCGCCGTTCGTTTGGCGAAAGAAGGCGCGCGCGTTGCGGCCATCAGCCGCAGCGAGACCGCGCAACGCACCGCCGATGAAATCAATGCCGATCGCGCTGATAGCGCCAAAGCTTATGCCGTCGACGTCTCCGATCACACGGCGGTCCAGCAGACCAGCGCCAAAATCCTGAAGGATTTCGGCCGGATCGACATCCTCGTAAATAACGCGGGCGTGACCCGCGACGGCCTGAGCATGCGCCTGTCGATGGACGATTGGGACACGGTCATGAATACGAACCTGAAAGGCGCCTTCAGTTTCACCCAGGCCGTGATGCGCTCGATGATCAAGCAGCGCAGCGGACGCATCATTAACATCAGCTCGATCGCCGGCCTCACCGGCAACGCCGGCCAGGCCAATTACGCGGCGAGCAAAGCGGGCCTCATTGGCCTGACGAAAACGCTCGCCCGCGAGTTGGCCAGCCGCGGCATCACCGTTAACGCCGTCGCCCCCGGTTTCATCGTCACCGACATGACCGATGTCCTTTCCGACCAAATCAAGGAAGCTATTCTGCCCCGCATTCCGCTGGGAAAGTTCGGCGAAGGTGAAGACATCGCCGCCGCCGTCGCCTTCCTCGCCGCGCCGGAGGCGAAATACATCACCGGCCAGGTCCTGACCGTGGACGGCGGGATGGTGATGTAAGCGGTTGCCGCTCCGCCCAGGCGGGCGTTCGCGCCGCCTGCACCCAGCGCCACCTCAGCGCCGCCCCGGCAAGCACTGAACCTGCTGCGGTAGAGTCTGCCTTTCGTGAAAACGATCTCTTTTCTGGCCGTCCTTATCGTCGGTTGGTACGCCTACCAATGGCTCAATCCGCCTGTCGCTTATCCGCCGGGCGTCCTCATCGCGAGCGACCCGGTGCAGACGGAGGCATCGCCGGATGAAGCGCCGAGTGCCACTGGCAAGTTTCAGTTGAAGGCGCTGGCCCATTTCTCGCTCGATGCCCGCGTCCTGCACCGGAAAATTTATCGCTATGATCACGGTGCGGACCTGGTCCCGGTCGACCTCGCGGTTGGGTGGGGTCCGATGTCGGACCAGGCTGTCCTTGACCGGCTCGAAATCAGCCAGGCGTCGCGTTTTTTCTATTATGAATACAAGGGCGTTCCCCCGATCGCCAAAGAAGAGATCACCAGCCACGCCACCAATCTGCACCTCATTCCCTCGAGCAAGCCGATCGCCGCGCAGTGCCGATCGCTTCGCACCGGTGACCTGATCCATCTCTCCGGTCTCCTCGTCGAAGCGAGCGGCCCGGAGATCGGAACCTGGCGGAGCTCCCTCACCCGCGCGGATACGGGCAACGGAGCCTGCGAGCTCGTCTGGGTGCAGGAAGTGACGAAAATCGCGCGCTGACCGGTAGGGCGAAGCCGGATTGCCAAGCCGGAGCGAAGAGTCGTTAGGCGCTGGTTGCACGGCTCGCTTTCCCGTCTGATGGTGGCCCTATGAACATTGAAAAAGCCACTTTTGGAGCCGGATGTTTCTGGGGAGTCGAGGCGGTCTTCCGGCAGACCGCAGGAGTAAAAGATGTGGCGGTTGGTTACGCCGGCGGGAAATCAGAAAATCCTACTTACGAAGATGTTTGTAGCGATGAAACGGGCCATGCGGAAGTAGTCGAAGTCAATTTCGATCCGGCAACAGTGTCCTACGAAACGCTGCTCGATGTCTTCTGGCGCAATCACGACCCGACCACGCGCAATCGGCAGGGGCCGGATATGGGATCACAATATCGTTCGGTGGTTTTTTATCATTCGCCTGAGCAAAAAGCCGCCGCCGAAGCCAAGATGGCGGAGCTGGACAAGAGCGGCAAATTTCGCCGCCCAATCGTGACGCTGATCGAGCCCGCGCCGACTTTTTATCGCGCGGAGGAATATCATCAGCAATATCTCGCCAAGCACGGGCGGACGCATTGCGCGATTTGAACGGAAAGCACGAATCTCGAAATCCGAAACAAATGAGTGAGCTAATGACCAAGACATTGTCGCCAAAGGGTGTCTTTGTTTCGGATTTCCCTGTTCGCATTTCTTTATTCCTTCGAATTTCGACATTTGGATTGGAAAGCCCGGCCTCATCTTCGATTTCGTTACGGCGAATCTTCCTTCCGGCATGAACCGCGAAGTCGTTCGCACTCCCCGGCTGGTCGAGGACGGCGCGGCCTTCATCCTGCGTGCGGCGCGACGTGCTCTTGCCGAGCAGGGCGAATTTCGGATCGCTCTTTCCGGCGGAAATACGCCGCGGCCGATTTACAGCGAGTTCGGCCGCATCGCGCGCGATCTGCCGTGGGAGCGCGTCCGCTTCACTTTCGGCGACGAACGCTGTGTGCCGCCGGAAGATGCCGAGAGCAATTACCGCATGGCGCGCGAGACGTTGTTCGAGCCGTTTGCCGTTCCCGAAAAATCCATCCTGCGGATGCGCGGTGAAATCGAACCGGCTCTGGCGGCGCAGGAATACGAGGACGCCCTCGCGCTTCTCGCGACGCAGCACGGCGAGACCATTTATCGGCACGATCTCATGCTTCTCGGGATGGGCGACGACGGCCATACGGCTTCGCTTTTTCCCGGCACCGCAGCGCTCAGCGAGCAGGTCCGGCGGGTGATGGAAAATTATGTCCCGGAGCTGGACGCCTGGCGCCTAACGATGACCCTGCCGCTGCTCGAGCAATCCCGACACGTTCTCTTCCTCGTCCAAGGAGATAAGAACCCGGAAATCCTGGAACGCGTCCTGGCCGGCGATTCGGAATACCCTGCCGGGCGGGTCAATCCGTCGAACGGACAGTTGACCTGGATGATTGGCGAGCGCGCCTAACGAAGTGTCGAAAGCGCGCACGATTCTCGTTACTGGCTCGGCTGGACTGATCGGTTCGGAAACGGTCCGGCATTTTGCGGCCGACGGCGCCCGCGTCGTCGGGATCGACAATGACATGCGGCAGCGTTTTTTCGGCGAAGAGGCGTCGACTCGGAAGACCCGTGACGCTCTTCTCGCCGCCGTCCCCGCCTATCAGCATCACGAGGTCGACATTCGCGACGCCGCCGCGGTAAATGAGATTTTTAAAACGCATGGGCCCGAGTTGGCCGCGATCGTACACGCCGCCGCGCAACCTTCACACGATTGGGCGGCGCGCGATCCGCAGACGGATTTTGCGGTCAACGCCAACGGCACCCTCAATCTGCTCGAAGCGGCGCGAAACTTTTGCCCGGAAACGCCCTTCGTTTTCACCTCGACGAACAAAGTCTACGGCGACACTCCGAATCGCCTGCCGCTGCAGGAGCTCGAATTGCGCTGGGAGATCGAGCCCGGCCACGAATACGACCCGGGCATTTCCGAAAACATGAGCATCGATCAGACGAAGCACTCGCTCTTTGGCGCGTCCAAGGCTGCAGCCGATCTGTTGGTGCAGGAATACGGCCGCTATTTTGGAATGCCGACCGCTTGTTTTCGCGGCGGTTGCCTGACGGGTCCGGCACACGCCGGGACAGAACTGCATGGCTTTCTTTCCTACCTCATGCGGTGCGCCGTGAGCGGCCGGCCTTATCGCGTTTTCGGATACAAGGGCAAACAGGTTCGGGACAACATTCACAGTTTCGACCTCGTCGAAGCCTTTGCCGCGTTCGTTAGGGCTCCGCGCGTGGCGGAGGTCTACAACATCGGCGGGAGCCGCCAGTGCAACTGTTCGATGTTGGAAGCAATCGCGCTTTGCGAAGAGATCAGCGGGCGCAAACTCTCGTGGGAATACGTGGAGGACAACCGCATCGGCGACCACATCTGGTGGATCAGCGATGTGCGCAAATTCCGCGAGCATTATCCGGAATGGAATTTCCGCTACGGTCTGCGCGAAATCATTGAGGAGATCCACGCGGCGGTCGTGGCCTAACGAGTAAAACTCTTAAAGCACGGTCAGGGTTATATCGTTCCCAGTGCCGCCGAGATAGCTGACTTGGTAGGTGTTGCTTCCGGCTACGATCGTGGCGCCTTCAGCGAGGTTGCTAAAATTACCGGCGATGGGGGTGGCCGCGGTGTTGTCGATCGCGGTAAAAACTGTCCCCGCGGGGAGGACCCCGTTGCCTTTAGCGTGAAAGGAAAAACTCGCGCCCGCATTAATCGTGACGCCGTTGGCGACTACCCTATCCGATGTGCTCTGCGAGGTGTTCAAGCTGTAGCTATAGCTCGCGCCGGCATTGAAGGTGACCGCGCTGCTGACGTTCAGGACAACCTGCTTCTTGGAACCGAGGGCCGGGATAAGAGTCGCGGCCGAGCCACTGGCGTCCCCGATGGTGAGCGGGCCGGCGATCGTCCCCGCACCGCCGATTCTGCCGCCGTTCACCTGCACGGGACCGGGACCGGTCGCCGATCCGGTTTTATTCGAAACGATGAAATCCCCGAGGGTGACGGTGGTGCCGCCGGTGTAAAGATTCCCCCCACCGAGCGTGAACGTCCTGGTGCCGACCTTCGCGAGCGAACCGCCCGTGCCTCCGCTGAGCCCGCCATCCTGGATCAGGCCGGAAAAGGTCGCGCTCAGATTATTGGTGCCGACGGTGAGCTTGCTCGAGCCGAGCGAAATCACTCCCGTGCGATCACCTTCGACCGAGCCAATCGTCAGGCCTTCGGTCTCGAAACTCAGGAGCCCGCTGATATCGAGGGTGCCACCGCTGGTGAGAACGGCGCGGGCGGTGCCGCCCTTCGCGGCGTAGGTGAAGACGAGCGCTCCGCCGTCATTCAGCAGGGTGGACTGCTGGGCATCAGCGAAAAGGGAAAACGTCACCGTAGCCGGCGCGGCCTGGGCCACGAGCGCGCGTTGCAGGTTGACGGTGGAAGTGGCGGCGTAAGCGTTCGAGAAGTAGAGAGACGCGCCACCGGTTAATTTATTGTCGCTGCCCTCGAGGGTGATATTAGCCGCACCGGCGTAGCCACTCTCAAACGTTAAGCTGCCCGAGTATCCTTGGTTCACCCCCCGATGCAGGACGATCGTGGAAGAACCACCCGTGGAGCCGCTGAAGAAAACCCCGTAGCCACCCGAGACGCGGTGACCGTCGCCCCCTTCAAAGTCGAGGTGCGCAGTGCCAAGGTTGATCCCGCCCATCAGCCAAAGCGTGCCGTAGTGGCGCGTGCTCGTTCCTCCCAAAATCTCGAAAGGGGTCGTCGCGTCCAGTGTGGAGGTGCCAAAACCATAGAGCACTCCCGCGATCGTGAAGCTCTGCGTGACCCCCGAGTTGTTCACGATGTTGTTTGTCCCATGCAAGCTCAGCGCTTGGTTTTCGAGCACGGTGATGGAGTAGGAACTCGCGCCGGGCTGGAAGGTCAGGCTCGCCACATCGGTCGTCGAGGTGATCGAGAGCGCCGTGATGGCGGAGGTGCCAAAGGTCGCGGTGTCGGTGCTCGAGTTCGGCACGGTGTTCGGCATCCAGTTGTTTGGATTACTCCAGTCGCTATCCGCCGGAGTCTGCAGCCAGGTGGCGCTGCCGGCTCGAGCGGGGCTCGTCGCGAGCAAGGCAAGCGCGGGAAGAAGAGAGAAGGCGCGAAGGATCGAAGCTTTTTTCATGGTGATGTGGTGGAATTCGATACCACCACGGGATTACCAAATCAAAGAATTGGGTCAAGCCGGAAACCGGAACGACGCTTTCCAAACCCGTCGATCGCTGAGCGGCGACTAGTACTGTTCGCCTTCGTCTTCCGCTGTCGTCACCACCCGATCGGGGATGGCCCAGACGTGCACCATGACGGCGATCCAGAAGATCGGGAGAAGAAAGAATCCAAAACCGGCCGTACCAGTGGCGATCAACATTGCCAGGGCGACCGCGATTGGAGCCCCGAAAAAGATGAGCAGGAGCCCGATCAAGCGGTAGCCTTTGTAGATGTGCCCGAGGCCGGGGACGATGCTAAGCATGACTGCGACCATGTCGCTGGCCTGGCCTTCGGCGGTTTCAAGCAGGCCCGTCGCGGGCGTGGGCGTGGCGAACGCTTGTCCAGATGACTCGGTGGCGGGTGCGTCTGTGTATTCCAAAACAATTCCTCCGCTGGCTATCGTCAACAGCGCGACTGCCTTCGTCAAGAGCGGGCGTACTCTGCGCTCGCCCCGGCGCCGCTTTTGCGAAACCATCGCGGCATGCGAGGCAAGAGCGCGATCATCCCGGCGCTGTTGCTTTGGTTTTGCGCCCTGCCCCCGGCCGATGCCGGGCTGGCGCGCTACCGCGGACTGGTAGTAGCGGATCCGCCCGGCTCCCGCCCGTCGTTAGGCATTCGCGTGACTTATCTTGGGACGAGCGGTTATCGATTTGAAACCGGGAAGCACACCCTGCTGGTGGATCCGTATTTTTCCCGGGTCGGGCTGGGCGCGTTTCTCTTTCGCTGGCCGATCTCGCGGAATATTGCAGAAATCGAAAACGCCGCTGATTTATTCGCCAACGCCGAAGCAATTCTGGTGACCCACGGCCACGTCGATCATTTGTTCGACGTCCCAGCGATCATGCAAATGACCGGGGCACGCTTGCTCGCTTCCCGGGCAGCGGTGGAGTTGGCGACGGCTGCCGGCGCATCGCCCGCTCGCTGCCGCGCCGTCGCGCCGGGAGACGTCAGGCAAATCGGTCCGTGGAAAATTCGCGTTCTGCCCGCAGCGCACGATCGCGTTTTTCCAATCGGCATTCCCTTTCCTGGTCCGCGCAAAGGGACCGGCCCGCCGCGCCGGACGAGTGATTGGGTCTGCGGGGAGCCGCTCGCCTTTCTGATCGAGGCGGCCGGGAAACGCATCTACCTCGACTCCGGCGGCACTCCCGAAACTCTTCCGCCTAACGACCTCGGTCCGGTCGATCTTGCAATTCTTGGCGTTGCCTTGCCTGATGCACGCGCTCGTTATGCCGAAACCGTCCGGCGCTTGCGGCCGCGTTTTGTCCTGCCCAGTCATCAGGACGACTTTTTTCGTCCGCTTGAGCGCGGCTTCGCTTTCGGTCCGCTGACCGATTTTACCCGCATCCTGCGCGACACCGAGCGCGAGAAACTTCCCGGCCGTCTCATCCTGCTCGATTATTTTCGGCCCTGGACCCTGCCGTAAAAAAGTTTCGAGAGGTTGCTCGATTTTTTGCGCTTCAAATCGTCTGAGAAACTGCAAGATAACGAAATGGCTGCGCTCGCTGAAATTGTTCGCTTTACCGATGGATACCTTCGTCTCTCCGAGATCGAGGATTACCCGCAGGCCCTGAATGGGCTCCAGATCGAAAACGCGGGCGAGATCACGAAAATAGGCGCAGCCGTCGACGCTTCCACCGCAACAATTCAGATGGCGGTCGAGAACGGCGTCGATTTCCTGCTCGTGCACCACGGCCTTTTCTGGCCGGGTTTGCGCCCAGTTACCGGTTCATTTTATCAAGCGCTGAAACACGCCTTCGAGCACAACCTCGCGCTCTACAGCGCGCATCTCCCGCTCGATCTTCACCCGAAAGTGGGTAACAACGCGCTCTTCGCCGCCGCCCTTGGCGTGGGGGAGACGGAGCCGTTCCTCGAGCTCAAGGGCCAGCCGGCCGGGCTGGTGGCCACGACCGCCCTGCGGCGTGACGAACTTTTGTCTCGACTCGAGGAATCGTTAGGCGGTCCCGTCCGTTGCATCGGCACCGGGCCGATGGAAACGAAGCGGGTCGGGATCTGCACCGGCGGGGCCGGGGGCGAAATCTACGCCGCAGCCAAGGAGGGGATCGACACCTACATCACGGGCGAAGCGCCGCATTGGGCGGCGGTCGCGGCGGAAGAGCTCGGGATCAATCTTTTCCTTGGCGGCCATTACGCGACCGAAACATTTGGGGTCAAAGCGCTCGCGGCCGAGCTGGCGGAAAAATTCGGTCTGTCGTGGGAATTCCTCGACCGACCGACCGGCCTGTGAAGAAAAGATCGATTTCGCGCAATTCGTTAGGCAGGAAAACTTGATGATCCTTCTTTCCCTGACCGCCCTGCTTCTCATCGCGGTCTTCGCCGTTATTATCGGCCGGCTCCTGGAGAAGATTGAAAAATTGAGCGCTCGCGTGGCCAGTCTCGAGCAGAAGTCACCGGTCGCGGAAGCGCCCGCGCCGCCCGATAAGGTGGTGATTCCTCCTTCGCCGTTTTTTGCGAAAGCGATCTCTTCCGCAGAACCGCGCCTACCTTCCACGCCGCCGCCGTTGCCGCCACCAGCCACACCGTTCAACTGGGAGGCGTTCATGGGCGTGAAACTGTTCGCCTGGCTTGGAGGATTTGCGCTCTTTCTCGGCGTTGTTTTCCTGGTCAAATATTCCTTCGAGAACAATCTCATCACTCCGCTCGGTCGCGTCACGATCGGGTTAGCGGTCGCCGCTTTCCTGGTCGGCGTCGGTTGGTGGCTGGCGCGCGGAAAATATCGCGCCACGGCGCAAAGCCTCTGCGCGACCGGGATCGTAATTTTGTATGCCGATCTTTTTGCCGCGCATTCTTTCTACGGGCTGATTTCCCTAACGACTGCGTTTTTCGCCATGTCGGCGGTGACGCTTTTCTCGTTCCTGCTCGCGGTAAATCTCAGCGCGCAGGTGATCGTGATTCTCGGATTGCTGGGCGGTTTTCTCACCCCGTTGCTCCTGCGGAGCGGCGCGGATAACGCGCCCTCTCTCTTTCTTTACATCGCGCTGCTCGATCTCGGCGTCGCCGCGGTCGCCCTGCGGAAGGGCTGGCTTTATCTTGTCCTCCTGGCTGCGATTGGCACCGCCCTGACGCAGCTCGGCTGGGCGGGCGAATTCTTCTCTGCGAGCAAAGGCGGACGCGCGTCTTGGATTTTCCTCGGCTTCGAAGCGCTCTTTGGAGCCATCTATTTTGCCGAGCGCTTTGGTAGACGCTTCGCTCTGCGAAGCGCGGGTCCGACTCCGACCGCGGAAACAATCTCTGCGCGCGACGCTTCCCCTCGCGCTTCGCAGAGCGAAGCGTCTACAACGGCCGCGGCGGCGGTCGCGGGTTTTGCCGCGCTCGGATTTGGCTTCTGGGTCCTGGCCGTCCCATCGCTCGCGCGCCAGCCGCTTTTTTTCTTCAGCTTCGTTTTTTTGGGCGACGCCGTCGTGCTGGCGTTGCCAGTGCTCGGGCGGGCTCACCGCAGTCTCGCCTTCGG
>JBKJNW010000144.1:0-3529 GCA_046593335.1 Chthoniobacterales bacterium
AGGACAACGACGAAGACGCCGTTCTCGCGACACCAGCGCGCGGCGTGATAGAGCATGATCGGCGCGCCGGAGAGCGAGAGGTCGTGCGAGACAAAAAGAAGATCCGGGCCGGTCCCGACGGCCCAAGCCTCCGGGCGCGCCATCATCCGAATCGGCGTCGGCGAATCGGTGTGCAGCCAGTCCCGCATGTTGTCGGGGAAATAAGGATCGTGGGTGGTGAATTGCGGCCAGCGTTTCAGGAGATAGAGGGAAGATTTGTCGCGCGGCGGAGTTTTTTCCTCGGCCCCGATCGAGACGTGGCCGGTGTGATACAAGGTCGAGAACGGTGTGTAGACGCAGCGCAACCCGGCTTCGCGAATCTTGAAGGAAAGATCAACGTCGGAGTGCCCGATCGGCGTGTTCACCGCGTCGAAACCGCCGACCCGAATAAAATCTTCGCGGCGCACGGCGAGACAGGCGGCGGAAAGCGCGGCCACGTTGCGGAGCGATTGCGCGAGGTTGAAATGCTCGGTGGAATCGGCCGCGCGTTGGTGGAACGCCGTGCCGATCAGGCCCCGCACTCCCGTCACCAGTCCCGCGTGCTGGATCTGACCGGTCTCGTAAAGCAACTTGGGCGCGACCGCGCCCACCTCCGGATTTTCCAGCGGCTCAATCAGATTCTGCACCCAATCGGCCTGCACACTTTCGACATCGTCGTTGAAAAAAATGAGGCGCTCGCCGGTCGCGGCCTCGGCGCCGACGTTGCATTTGTCGGAGAAATTAAAGGGTTTGTCGTAGGGGACGCAAAGCAGGGTGGCGTTCTCAGGCGGCAACGCCTGAAGCGACTCGATCAGAGAGCTGTTGGTCACGATTACGATCTCGAGATCGGGATAGCGGGTTTGTCGTGGTAGTCGTTCGAGACAGGTCTGAGCGCGCGTGGGCGAATCGGTTGGAATAATGATCGAGACGCGCGGCCAGGTGGCGGGGTTGAGCCGGGCGCGATTCGCGGTCGGATATTCCACGATCTCAGCCGGCAGCTCGCGCCGCTCCATCGCGGCACCGAGCGCGGCCAGGTTGGTTTTGCGCGCATCCGGTTTTCCGCCAGCCGAACCGGAAGCGGGATGCTCGCGCCAATGATAAAGCACATGCGGGATGTGCTCGATGGCGCGCGCCTGCTCCGTGGCGCGGAGAGCGAAGTCGTAATCCTGCGAAAGATCGAATTCCTTGCGAAAATTGCCGACCTGATCAACCAGCGTGCGACGGTAGGCGGTCAGGTGACCGATGTACATCGACGAAAGCAGGAGCTCGGGACTCCACTCCGGTTTGAAGAAGGGCGAATGCCGCCGGCCTTCCAGGTCGCAGCGGTCTTCGTCGCTGTAGAAAATGTCGGCTCCCGGCACAGCGAAGATCGCGCGGGTCAGCTCGTAAACTGCGAAGGGCGGGAGCAGGTCGTCGTGATCGATGCAGGCGACGAAGGCACCGCTCGCCATCGCCAGGGCGCGATTGGTGTTCTCGGAAATGCCGAGATTTTCCTCCAGGCGTTCGGTGCGGATACGCGGCTCACGTTCGCTCCAGTGTTTGATCGTCTCGAGCGTCTCGGTCAGCGCGGAGCCACCGTCGACCAGACATACCTCCCAGTTCGGCGCGGTTTGCGCGGCGAGCGAGGAGAGCAATGCCTCGAGGAATTTTGCCGGCGGATCCTTCACCGGCAGGAGGAAACTAATCGTCGGCGGGTCCTGCCAGAGCGCGGCGAGGCGGCGCTGTTCGGCCAGTCCGGTCTCGTTAGGCTCGTGCTCCTCCCGCCAAGCCACATAACGATCGACCGGCTTGGCCATTTTGGCGGGCGCCTTGTCCTTGGTCGTCGGCGGCTCTAAGGCCGGCTGGCCGCGGCGCAGGCCGAGATTCGCGGGAAGGCGCCGCAATTCGCGCGCGATCCGCGTGGCGAGGGACCGCTGCTCCTTCGGGCCGGTGCCTTGCGGACGGAAACATTTGCCGCCTTTCCGACAGGCGCTCTTCGCGGCGTTCAGGATCTGCTTCTGCTCGCGCAGTTGTTTTTTGAGTTTTTCGATCTGCTCTTTGCGCGATTCGCTTTCCGAGACCCAGTGCCGCAATTGCTCGTGTTGCCCATCCATCACGAGTTGCGCCTTGGCCCGGTCGCGCCCGAGTTCTTCGAAGCGCTTCCGCAGTTCCTCCATCTGCCGGCCCTGCTCGTCCATGATCTCCTGCGCCGTCCAGCGATCTTCGAGCAGGGAATCGAGCCAGACTTGTTTCGCGGCTAAAGCCGAGAGGTCGCGCTGGCTCTGCTCGCTCCGGGCCTGCGCCCCGATCCGCGCCGTGGCCAGAGCGTAAAGTTGCGCGAGCGCCGGGGCCGCAGGAATGGCATCCGCATTCGTCGCGGAAACGCCGATGCCGATGCCGGCAGCAAACTCAGCGCCCGGTCGATCGCCGCGCCAGCTCTGCCACGCGGGCCGCAGGGCGTCGGAGCGCTGGAGGTCAATTCCGTGCACGAGCACAATCCCGTCCGGAGCGATGGCCGCGCTCCACAGATTCAGTTGCGCGGTGATCTCGGCGCCGCTCTCGCATTGGTCGATCAGGAGCAGATCAGTTTTTTCTCCCTTTGCCGCCGTCGCTGCATCGTCCGAGGAAAGTTGCGCGAACTCTCCGTAATTTTCGGCGACGTAACGTTTGCTTTCCTCCCAGGAGAGATCGGCGGTGCGCTCTTCGCCCGCCGCCCCGCGCCAAAGCGCGACGCACTCCGTTTCCAGTCCGATTTCCCGGACCGCCTGGCAGAGAGCAAAGAAGGCTTCGCCGTTGCCGAAGCCGTCGACCACGATCCGGCGCGGCCGGCGCTTCGCGACCAAATCGTAAAGCAGCGCCAAATGATGCCGGATCGGTCCGCCGCGATAAAAGCGCGGCTGAAAAGCGAGCAGGCTGGGCAGATCCACGGGTGTGCTCACACCTTAGTTCACAGGCCGGAGCTGCACACAGTCGATTAGGTCGCCACCGGCCCGGACATCGCTCAGGACGACGAGGTTGTCGTTCGGTTCCACCCAGTTCGCCGCCCGCAAATATTCCGCGGCCGCCTCGATCGTTGCGTTCGGGTCATCCGTAAACTGAAGCAGGATGGGGAAGACGCCCCAACAAATGGTGAGCTGGCGAAAAACGATCTCGTTAGGCGTAAAAGCGAAAATGGGAGCGCGGCTGGGCCGTAGATTGGAGACGTAGCGCGCCATCGTGCCGTGGCGGGTGAAAACCACGATCTTGGGCCGATGGAGCGAATCGGCCAAAGCGACCGCCGCGGCCACCGTCTTCTGTCGCGCATCTTCGAGAAGAGCGTCCTTCCCGTAGCCGGCGCCGCCGCTGCGCTCGATCCGGAGCGCGACCCTGTCCAGGACTTCGACGCACTTTACTGGATAGCGGCCGCTCGTCGTTTCGCCAGTCAGCATGATGGCATCGGCCTGTTCGAAGACGGCGTTCGCGACATCGGTCACTTCCGCGCGCGTCGGGAGCGGATTTTCGATCATCGACGCAGATGCTGGAGTCGATGATC
>JBKJNW010000211.1:0-15993 GCA_046593335.1 Chthoniobacterales bacterium
TGTCGTCGCCCTCGACGATGATGTCGCCGAGGTTCACCCCGATCCGAAATTGCAGCCGCCGATCTTCCGGCACATCTATTTCGCGCTCAAGCATGCGACGCTGGATCTCGACCGCGCAAGCGACCGCGCTCACCACGCTCGAAAACTCCACCAGGATCCCGTCGCCGGCCAGCTTGACCGTGTGCCCCTGATGCTGCGCGATCGCACGATCGACTGGATCAGCCCGAACACTTTTTAGTCCGGCGAGCGTCCCAGCTTCATCCAGTCCCATGAGCCGGCTATAGCCGACCACGTCGGCGGCAAGGATCGCGGTGAGGCGACGTTTCATTCAGCTCACATTATACGAGGCAAACGCGGATGCGCGCGAGATTCGATTGGCGACTGGCGGGCCGCCGTCGCTACCATTCGATGACCGAGCCGGCCCAGGTCAGACCGCCTCCGAAGACGATCATGAGTAATCACCGGCCTTGATCCGGCCGCTGCGGTTGGCTTCGCAACGGGCAAAATCTGAATCGTACTTGGGCCACTTGACCTTTTCGTGGCCGAGGTTGGGCGAACACTCGCACGTTCTTGTCCTTCGCTGCGTCGGGCCTCAGCAGGCGCAGACAACTGCGTTCACATTTGGAAACTCCACCAGCATGTCGTCGCCGAGAAGACTGCGCCAGATCGGTGGCGAGGATCGCGGCGAGGCGGCGGATCGCCGTCATAGTTAGGGTAACCCAGCCCGGCGCAACGCGTTTTCCAGCGCATCGATGTTGTTCGGGTTGGTGTACCGGGCCGAGAGTATCGCCGTGGCGACTGTGGTGCCTGGCTGCAGCTCAAGGAGCCGTTGCACCGCAGTCCTGGCGTCTTCCATCCGGTCGAGCATTCCCAGTGCGGCGGCGTACAACATATGGGGAACGCTGAACCGCGGGTTCGACTGGCTCGCCAGGCGTGCGGCAGCGACCGCTTCTTCGAAGCGGCCGGCAGCGAAATGTACGTAGGCCAGGCTGATATAGGGCAAGTAGATCAAGGGATCGAAGGGGCTGAGCCGGAGCGCGTGGTTGGCCTGCTCGACCGCGATCGCGTCGTCGCCCATCCATGCACGCACGAGCGAACTGAAGCCGAGCGCGAGGGCCGACGAACTGGAGAGCGCGAACGACCGGTCGAATGCTATGAGGGCCGTTTCATAGTCGCGCCCGGCTGCGGCGATGACAAAGCCGGCAGTCGCGAGCGCGACCGCATCGTCGCTGCCGGCGGCCATCGCATGGCGCGCGTGGCGCAAGGCGGCGTTCCGCGTCTCCTCCTGTAGCCCGCCTCGCAGATATCGCTGCTCATGGCACCAGGCGATGAGTGCGTGCGCGGCCGCGAAATCGGGCTCCAGCTCGACCGCCTTGACGAGGAGCGTCAGCGCCTTGTCCGCATCCTCGGGCATCGCGGTAAACGCGTGGGGCAGGGCCCGCAGATAGAGGTCATAGGCATCGAGGCTGTCAGGCCGCTTGCGCCGGGCCCGTTCGATCTCGGTCTGACGGAGCGTTGGCTCGATGACGCCGGCCACGCTGATCGCAACGTTGTCCTGAAGCTCGAACACCTCTTCGAGCAAGCCGTCGAACCGGTCGGCCCAGAGATGCGCGCCGTTTGTCGCATCGATCAGCTGGGCCGTGATGCGCACGCGGTTGCTGCCCTTTCGCACCGACCCTTCCAAGAGATAACGAACGCCGAGCTCGCGACCGACCTGCTTCACATCGACTGCCCGACCCTTGTAGGTGAACGTCGAATTGCGGGCGATGACGAAGAGCCAGCGGATACGGGCGAGCGCAGTGATGATCTCCTCGACCATGCCATCCGCGAAATACTCCTGCTCGGGGTCGCCGCTCATATTGGCGAAGGGAAGCACCGCGATCGACGGCTTGTCGGGCAGCGGCAGGGTCGCAGATGTCGGCGGGCCGTTGACGGCGGTGGAGGCGTCGCGAACCCGGTAGACTCGCACTGGTCGGGCGATGTTTTTCAGGCTCTGCTCACCGATGTCCTGGAAGTCGCAACCGAGCTTGCCCTGGACCTGATCATGGACGATCGCCGAGACGCAGATCCCAGCCGGTTCGGCGAGGGATTCCAGGCGCGCCGCGATGTTGACACCGTCGCCGTAGATGTCCTCGCCTTCGACAATCACATCGCCAAGATTTATTCCGATGCGGAATTCGATGCGAGAATCTTGCGCTGCATTCGCGTTCCGGTCGCGTATTCCACGTTGAATCTCGACGGCGCACACCACCGCGCCCACCACGCTCGGGAATTCCACCAGCATGCCGTCACCGGTTAGCTTCACGATCCGTCCCTGATGCTCGGCGATCTTGCCGTCAATCAGATCAGTTCGGAGCTTTTTAAGTGCTGTGAGCGTGCCGGCCTCATCGGCACCCATCAGCCGGCTATAGCCGACCACGTCGGCGGCAAGGATCGCAGTGAGGCGACGTTCCATTCAGCTCACATTATACGAGCCAAACGAGAACACGCGCGAGATTCAATCGGCGATAGTCCGGGTCGCCGTCTCTACCATTCGATGACCGAGCCGGCCCAGGTCAGGCCACCGCCGAAGACGATCATGAGGACGTAGTCGCCGGCCTTGATCCGGCCACTGCGGTTCGCCTCATCGAGCGCGATCGCGACGGCGGCCGCAGAAGTGTTGCCGTAGCGATCGAGGTTCACGAAAAATTTGTCGACTGGGATTTTTAACCGGGCGGCGATCGCTTCGATGATCCGCACGTTGGCCTGGTGGGGAATGATGCAGGAGATGTCGTCGATCGTTAGGCCAGCCTTGTCGAGCGCCTTCTTGGCCGCATCGACCATCGCGGTGACGGCCTGTTTGTAGACTTCCTTGCCCGACATTTTGATCGTCTGCAGGTGATCGTCGGCATTCTCGCGCGTGATCGGATGACGACAACCGCCGCCCGGCATCCAGAGAATGTCGGCATACTTCCCGTCGCTCGCGATGTGCGTGCTGAGGAGGCCGTGGCTGCCGTTATCGCGATGACGCAGGATGGCGGCGCCGGCACCGTCGCCGAAGAGGACGCAGGTGTTGCGCTCCGTCCAATCCGTGATGGTGGTCAATTTTTCTGCCCCGATGACGAGGACCGTGTCGTAGGTATGACTGGTGATAAATTGCTGACCGATCTCGACCGCGAACAGGAAGCCAGCGCAGGCGGCGGAGATGTCGAGACAGGCGGCGTGTTTTGCTCCGATCTTGGTTTGGATAAAGCAGGCCGTGGCCGGGAAAATCATGTCCGGCGTGGCGGTGGCGACCAGGATGAGGTCAATCTCTTCGCCTTTGATGCCCGCCTGCTCCATGGCGTTGAGGGCGGCTTTCGCGCCCATGTCGCTGGTGTATTCGTCGTCGGCCGCGACGCGCCGTTCCTTGATCCCGGTGCGGGTGGTGATCCACTCGTCGTCGGTCGCGACGATCTTGGAGAGGTCGGCGTTGGTCAGAATCCTATCCGGCACATAGCTGCCGGTGCCGACAATCGATACGGTCCTTTGCGGTTTACCGGACCGCGGACTCGAGCGGGGCGTTCGTTTCATTATAGAGACGGATTTCCTCGACAATATGTGGATTGACCTCGTGTTCAATCGACTCGCCTGCAACGCGAAGCGCGTTCTTGATCGCGAGCGGGGTGCTCGAGCCGTGCGCGATGATGCAAATCCCGTTCACGCCCAGCAACGGTGAGCCGCCGTATTCCTCGTAGTTCACCTTTTTCTTGATCGCCTTGAAGGCCTTTTGCGCGAGGAAGGCGCCCGCCATGCGCACCTTGCTTTTCAGCAGCTCGTGCTTGAGCCATTTGAAAATCGCATCGCCGACCGATTCGCAGGTTTTGAGAATGACGTTGCCGACGAAGCCGTCGCAGACCACCACCTCGACCGGGTGCGCAAAGAGGTCGTGTCCCTCGACGTTGCCGCGGAAATTGAGCCGGCTGCGCTTCAACATCTTGAAAACCTCTTTTGTCAGGTCGGTGCCCTTGACGTCTTCGCCGCCGATCGACATCAGGCCAATCGAAGGATTTTTGTAACCGAGAACATGCCGCGAATAGACTGAGCCCATGATGCCGTACTGCAACAGGTGCTCGGGCCGCGCGTCGCTATTCGCGCCGGCGTCGATCAGGACAAAGATGTTCGTCTCGGAAGGAATAATGGCGGCAATCCCCGGGCGGTCGATCCCCGGCAAAGTGCGCAGCTTGATTGTGGTCGCGGCCACAGCCGCCCCGGTGTGACCGGCGCTGACGATCGCGTCCGCGTCGCCTTTTTTCACCAGATCGACGGCGCGACTGACAGAAGAATCCTTTTTCCGCCGCACGGACTGGACGGCGCCGTCGGACATCTCCACGACCTGAGTGGAATGGACGATCTCGATTCGCCGATCGTTGCATTTGTGCTTTTTCAGCTCAGCCTCGATTTGCGGCGTGTCGCCGACGAGAAAAAGTTTATCGATCTTGGCGTATTCGCGCAGGGCCAGAACCGCGCCGCCCACGAGATTTGGTGGCCCGAAATCGCCGCCCATTGCGTCCAGAGCGATTTTCATTGAGCGGTCACTCTGCGGTTTTCAGGGCGCGAATGCAAAACCAAAATCTGAGGCCGGAGCCGCGGCGGGCGAGGCCACGCCAAGGCAGGAAGGTGAGGCTAACCAGCGTCAACCGTCAACACCTGGCGACCCTTGTAGTAGCCGCAGGAAGTGCAGGCGGTGTGCGAAGCGACGGTGCTGCCGCATTGCGTGCACTTATTGAGCTGGGGCGGCTGCCAGCGATGCGAGGCCTTGCGCGTGCGCAGGCGCATCTTCGAAGTTTTGCGTTTTGGGACTCCCATACGAGCCGTGTAGGAAAGCAGGGAAATGGCAAAAGGCAATCGGGAACTCATCCTCTTATCTTGCTCTTGCTCCTAATCCTAGTCCTGCCCCGATTCGATCTATTGGGATTAGGAGCAGGAGCAAGAGCAAGAGTAGGAGCAGGAATCAGAGATCCAACTTATCCAGCGCTCCCCAGTCGGGCGGCCGCGCTTCCAGCGAACCCTGATCTTCCGCGGTCACTTCCGTTTCCGGCACCGGACAGATCCGCCCGCCCTCGCGATCGCAGTGCGGATAAGCGGGCAGATTGAGCAGGATGTCCTCGCGCATGAAAGGCGTGAGATCGGTTGCTTCCGGGCCGGTCAGCTCGGTGTGTATGGTAAATTCCGGCACCTTGATCTCAAATGGAAACGCCTCCAGACAGCGCACGCAATGCAGCTCAACCGGCTGAGTGAGGTTCCCATTCACCCAAAGTGATCCCTCGGAAATTCCGACTTCAAGATCGTAACGCAACGGGCCCGCACAGCGCGCTTCCGGCGGATCGAGCTGCGGAAGCGGACACTCTTCCTCGCCCTGCAAGTGCGATCCTTCGGCCGGGATTTGGCGGAGATGGATTTTCACTGCCCTGACCTTTCGCTCACCTTCTTCAATTTCTTCGCGAAACCTTGCACCACGCAAGCCGGAACAAAACTCCCCACGTCGCCCCCGAGCCGCGCGATCTCCTTCACGATCCGCGAGCTGAGGTAGGTGTATTCTTCTTTCGGCATCAGGAAGATCGTTTCAACAGTGGCTTCCAGTTTGCGATTCATTAGCGCCATCTGGAATTCGAACTCGAAATCCGAGACCGCGCGCAGCCCGCGAATGACCGCGTGCGCCTTCTGTTCGACGGCAAATTCCACCAGTAATCCATCGAGCGGCAGGACGCTCACCCCGGGAAGCGATCGGGTCATTTCGCGCAGAAAACCGAGCCGTTCCTCGAGCGTGAAAAGGGGCTGCTTCTGATCGTTGTGCGCGATCGCGACGACGACCTCGTCGAAGAGCTTGCGCGCCCGCTCGATGACATCGAGGTGCCCGTTGGTCACGGGATCGAAGCTGCCGGGATAAATCGCGCGTCGCATGGGCCGGAAATTCGCAGAGGAACGGCGAAATTCAACGCGACATCCCAGCGCTGCGGTTGCCTCCGGCGTTTGACGTTCGACAGTAGCGGGAAACGAATGAACGAAACCCCCTACCAATCGATCGCGGTGGCGGCCGGCTTCTCACCGCGCTTTCACCAGGTGCTGGCGGAGGCAAACCGCGTCCGCGATCGTTTCGGCGCGCACTTGTGCATGATTTATGTCGGGACCCATGACGCCGCGACCGAGAGCAAATTTGCCGAGGCGATCACGCAGCTCAAACTGCCGCCGGATTCGGTCGTGCACTACGAAGAGGGCAATCCCGCCGGCAGCATCCTGGCGGCGGCGCGGAAGTTGTCGGTCGACCTTTTGATCGCAGGCGCCTTGGAAAAGAAACCGATTCATCGCCAGTTCCTGGGCGACGTGGCCCGACGCCTGGTGCGCGAGGCGCCTTGTTCGGTCATGCTTTTCACCCAGCCAGAGGTGGAACCGAAACCGCTCCGCCACATTGTTTTCATAGCGGAATATTCCGAGCACGCGCAAGGCGCGCTCCGCCGTACCCTGCGCCTGGCCGAGAAAGAGCAATGCGAGCGGCTCTACGTCATTCGCAATTACACCAGCTTCGACAAAGCGCGCGCGGCGCGGCGGGACAAGGGCGGCAAAGTAGCGGCGCGCACCCTCGAGGAAGAGGAGATCGCGCTCCAGGATTTCATTCTCGCTGCCGGCAACACCGCCGTCCCGATCGAGTCGCGCTGCATCCGCGGCAACACTGGCTTCGCCGCCTCGAATTTCGTCCAGGCGGTGGAGGCCAATCTTCTCGTCGTTCCGATCGAATCGAAGCCCGAAGCGAAGCCGAAGCTTTCCAGCCGAATCGCCTGGGTCACGGACGTGATCCCGTGCAATCTCTGGATCGTTCGCTGATCCCGCGCGGTTTGCCTAACGAAAGAAATTTCGCTGCTTTTCGCTGATCGGGCGCTCCAGCCGATCGAGCACGAGAAGCATGTCTTCCCAGACCTTGCGTTTCTCGGCGTTGTTCTGGTTCCGGAGCAGATAGGAGGGGTGGAACGTGATCATCAAAGGCGTCTCACCGTAGGTGTGCCAGCGTCCGCGCAGCTTTCCCATCGGCTCGCGTACCTGAAGCAATCCTTCCACCGCGGTCGCTCCCAACGCGACCAGAACCTTCGGTCCGATAATTTTAATCTGCTCGCTCAGATAGGGGAGACAGGTCGCCATCTCGTCCGCGGTCGGCTTGCGATTCCCCGGCTCGCCGGCGGGCATGTTGGGCCGGCATTTCAGCACATTGGCGATGTAAACATCGTCGCGGCTGAATCCCATCGCGGCGATGATCTTGGTCAGCAGCTGTCCTGCGCGGCCGACAAACGGCTCGCCCTGCCGATCTTCATCCGCGCCCGGCGCTTCGCCGATGAACATCAGTTCGGCATCGATATTGCCAACCCCGAAGACTGTCTGGGTGCGCGAGGCCGCGAGATGGGGGCAGAGCTGGCAGGTCGCAACCCGCTGCGCGATCGCGCCGAGTCGCGCGGATCTATCGCCTGTGGCCGGTTCGTTAGGCAAAGTTTCCCTCTCATGCAGCCGGGCCAGCGCCGCGCGGCTGGCGCGCGGCGGATGGTCGCACTCGCGCTCGATGGTTTCTAAAGCGCCCAGCGCGATTTGCAGTGCTTCCGCGAACTTGCTCATCTCGCCGTCCATTCTGCCGCTTTTGCGTGGCGCGGCAATTCCTTTGCGCAACAGATCAAGCCGGAGCCGAGTTCACGAGCGCTTCGAGCGCCGCGATGTGCGCCCGCAGGGCGTTTCTTCCCGTGGTGCTAATGGAATACCAGGTGACCGGTTTGCGATCGACGAACTCTTTTTCCACCGCGATGTATTTGGCTTCCTCCAGCTTGCGGAGGTGCGCGCCGAGATTGCCATCGGTCTCGCCTAACAATTCCCGCAGCCGGGAAAAGTTCATCGCCTTGGTCTGGGCGAGGAGAAGGCAGGCTCCCAGCCGGCTGCGGTGCTCCAGCAATCGATCCATCGCGCGGGTTGCTTCCCGCACCTGGTCGGTGGCGCTATTATTTGCCTTCGGCACGATGACGCTCCACCAAGGCACCCCCGATCAGTCCCGCGCAAAACAGAAGCCCGAAGGCGGACCATCCGGCCTGCGTCAAAAGGAGCCGGGCTTCAAGTCCCGCCCCCAATCCCAGCCCGACACCGAGCAGCATAGGGAATCCCCCAAGCCCTGCGACAAAAGCGGTCAGGGCAATGAGCAGGATGAGCATTGTCGGCGCTGCCTCGGCCGGGAGGGCGAGGCGGTGAGCAATTTGATAGAGCATGACGATGGCGACTGCGAGGCCAGCCCAGGGCAGGAGCAAACGCAGCCCATCCGCCGCGCTGCATAGCGCAATCTCGCCACGGCGCCGCGTTTCCAGCCATGGGAGGGCGACGACCACCATCAGCACCGCGTAGCCGGCGAAGTCGATCATCGGACTTTGCCAGTTAGGCGCGAAATCGCGGCGGAGGCAAAGGGCGAGGATATAGAGCCCGAGGATGACGGCGACAGGGAGTGGGAGCAGGCGGCGGTGGAGATGCTGTTGGCGCTCGAGGGCGCCGCGGAGGTAATGCAGGTCTTCCCGCAGTGATTGGGATTGGGTGAGTTGTGTTTCCATATTATGTTCAGTTCGGACTCTATTAAATAGAGTTCTCTACATTATGTCAACTGTTTTCTCCGCGCCGATTCCTCCGCACTCCTCCTTCCTTTCGCGCCTCCGGCCACGTAATCTCGTCCAGTTCACTGCTTCGCGATGAGCACCAGATTAAGCGACTACGACTACAACTTGCCGGACGGATTGATCGCGGCGCGACCTCTCCCGCGCCGGCAGGATTCGCGCATGATGGTGCTCGACCGGGCGCAGGAAACGATCGAACACCGGCAGTTCGTCGAGCTGCCGCAATTCGTCCGCCCGGGCGATCTTCTTGTCCTGAACAATACCCGTGTTCAACCTGCCCGGCGTTTCTCCGATGACGGCCGGATCGAGTTTCTCTTTCTCGATCAACTCGATCCGGTGCGCTGGCGCTGCCTGGTCAAGCCCGGACGAAAAATGCGGATCGGCGCTCGCACACTGCTCGGCGGGGTGGGGGTGACGGTGGAAGAGATTGAGCCCGAGGGGGAGCGCGTCGTTAGGCTGGAGAGCGCGATCGATCCTTTCCTTGGAGGGCAAATTCCGTTGCCGCCTTACATCGATCGGCCCGCCGACGCGGAGGACGAGACCCGCTACCAGACGGTCTTTGCAAATACGCCCGGCGCGGTGGCGGCGCCGACCGCCGGCTTGCATTTTACGCCGGAGATCCTCGCCCAACTGCGGCATACCTTCATCACTCTCCATGTCGGCACCGGCACTTTCCGACCAGTGCAAAGCGAGAAGATCGCCGAGCATCGAATGCACACGGAGCGCTTCACGATCAGCGAATCGGCGGCGCGCGATATCAACGCCGCGGAAAGCCTCTTCGCGGTCGGCACCACTTCCGTCCGGGTGGTTGAATCCGTCGTTAGGCGCGGTGAGCCCTGTCGCGCTCAGGAGGGGGCGACCGATATTTTCATTTATCCGCCCTACCAGTTCCGCGCGGTGGATCGGCTGCTGACTAATTTTCATCTTCCCCGTTCCACTCTCCTCATGCTGGTGGCCGCTTTTGCGGGACGCGAGTTTGTCCTGCGCGCCTACGCGGAAGCCGTGCGCGAGCGTTATCGTTTCTACAGCTATGGCGATTGCATGCTCATCCTTTAGCTGCGCGGCCGATGTGTTAGCCTCGCGCCATGGACGAATCTGAAACTCCAAAACAACCGCGCGGCGAACTGGTCACCCGCACCGTTGCCATGCCGAAGGATACCAATCCGAACGGCGACATTTTCGGCGGCTGGCTCATGTCGCAGATGGATCTCGGGAGCGGGATTTTAGCTTCGAAAATGGCCAAGACCCGGGTCGTCACCGCCGCGCTGGACGGGATGTCATTCCTCCAACCGGTCAGGGTGGGGGACACGGTCGCCTGTTATGCCCGGGTGGAATCGATCGGCCGCACTTCGATGAAAATTCCGGTCGAAGTTTGGGTCCAGCGCTACATGCGGACGGAGCAATTGCTCGTGACCCGGGCGGTTTTCACCTACGTCGCGATCGACCAGGAGGGTCGGCCGGTTGCAGTGGAACGAGACTGACGACGCCTGGGGCGACTATTGCCCGCCGCCTTCGCCGTTCATGTTGCTGCCGTCGCTGAACGATTCCGGGCCGGAGCCTTCGCTCGAGACGGTCGGCTCGCTCATGGGCGTGATCGGCATCCTATTTCCCTTCGAGGCGAAACGCTTTTGTTGTTTGACCCGGCCGGCGCTCATTTTGTGCACGTAACGCGAGTAGGCCCGCTCCTGCCGGCCTTGCGTGGTGAGCATGGAGCAGCCGGAAAGGAGCAACGCTCCGGTCGTTAGGCAGGCGGCGGCCCGTGCGAGTTGCTTCATCATTTTTCCAAGAGCTCCATTTGGGACGCCTCCGACTGCAGGGTAAAAAGCCCAGTCCGGACCATCTCGTCGACCACGCGGTAAATCTTCAGGTCGCAATAACCGATCCGGCCGTGCAGGTCTGCGAGCGACAATTCGTCGTTGTAGGCGAGCTGCCAGATTTCCTCGGCGGTGGGGCGGAGGTCCTGCAGTTCGGCGTTGTCCCATTCCAGGTTCAACTTCTGCCGTTTCAGACGCTGCGAGCGGTGCTTGATCCGCTTCCGCAGGTGATCAAAGTGGTCCCGCATCCGGATGGCGTTGAGCAGGATTTCGTCGCCCTGTCCGCTCAAGGCGCTGCTCTCGCCCCAGCTGGCCCCGACCTGCGTTTCATTGGAGAACGAGAACGAGCCAGCCTTGTGCTCATGGAGAAAGAGCTGCCAGAAAGCTTCCTCGCCGCTGAGGTGCTGGAAACGGCCCCAGCGCGGAGAGCCTTTCTCGAAATAAAAGGTCGAAATGGTCTCGCCCGCTTCGTCCGCGATCGTGAGCAGGCCGGTCTGGCGTGACTGAATGATCGTCTGGTAGATCGTGACGATGTCGAAATTGGCCAGGCTGCCGGTGAGTTCGAGGGAATTATTTGGCGAATGGGTCAGCTCGCGGGCCTGGAAAAGCCGGCAGGCCATTTTCTCGGACAGGAAAAGAAAAAAGGAGGGCACCCGCTGGAGGAGTTCGGGGAAATCGCTGCGGCGAAAACATTGCACGCTCAAGGCGGCACAGGCCCGGGCAGCATGATCTCGCGACTGCTCCATCAGGGCCCCGGTCTCCCCGAAAATGTCGCCCCGGGACAGGACCGTTGTCGGGGAGCCGGGCCGGCTATTTTTCGGGACGAGTTCGACCGCGCCCCGAGTGACGATGAAGAGTTCTTTGCCGTCGTCGTCCGGCGAGTAAACGACCTCGTTATCGCCGAAGTGTTTCACCGCCGAAAGGGTGCCAATCGCCTTCAGCTCGACAAGCCGGAGTGACTTGCAAAAGGCAAAGAAGTCGCGTTGGACCATTCTTGGAAGGTAGCAAGAGTCGTGCGGGAGAACCGGGCCGCTCGCAGTTTTTTACCCGGGTGCACCCTTTCCAATTCCCGGATCCGCCGCTAATCCTTTGCCATGAACGGGCTGGCCTATCTCTTTGAGCGCTTCCCCTCTTTTACCCAGACGTTTTGTTACCGTGAGATTCGGGAATTGCGAAGGGAAGGGGTAAGGCCGCCGATCTTTTCCATCCGGCGACCGGGCGATGAACCGGCGCAGGACTGGGAGAGCGCAATCGTCGAGCAGGTGGAATACCTGCCAAGCGAAGAGGAACTCGTCCGGGAGGTGGATCGGGCGGCGCGCAAAGGGTTGCTGCCTGAGGCCGCCGTGCGCGACCTCGTGGAGTGGGGACGTAAAACCGATTTTCTGCGGCTCTACCAGGCGGCCTGGCTCGGGCCGCGCCTGCGCGCGCTCGAGGTCGGGCACGTCCACGCTCATTTTGCCGGGCTTGCGGCGCGGACCGCCTATTGGATCGAGCGCTTTTTCGGCATCGGCTTCAGTTTCACCGCGCACGCCAACGACATTTTCGCCCCCAAGCCTTTCGAGATTTCGTTAGGCAAACTGATCGGCAGTGCGCGCGCCGTCGTTACGGTGAGCGATTTTGGGAGGCGTTTTTTGGCCGAAAAATATCCCGACGCCGCGGCCAAGCTGGAGCGCATCTACAACGGGATCGACTTGAGTCGATTCCAGCGCGCGGATTTCTCCGCCGCGCCACCACTGATTATTTCCGTCGGGCGTTTGATCGAAAAAAAGGGCTTCCATGACTTGATCGAAGCCTGTCGCCTGCTGGAGGAGCGCGGCCTCGCCTTCCGCGCCGAAATTATCGGGGAAGGTCCGCTCGAGTTCGTTTTGCGGGAACAGATCGCGTCCGCCGGCCTAACGAAAACAGTCGTGCTCACGGGCCCGCTCCCGCAAGGGGAAGTGAGCAGTCGGCTGGCGCGGAGCGCGCTCTTTGCCTTGCCCTGTGTCGCGGAAACGGGCGGCGGGATGGATAATCTCCCGACCGTGTTGATGGAGGCGATGGCGGCCGGTCTCCCGGTGGTTTCCACGAACGTCGCCGGTGTGCCGGAGATGGTGGAGGAGGGGGTAACCGGTTTGCTCGTGCCCGAGCATCAACCGTCCGCGCTGGCGGACGCGGTGGCGCGCCTGCTGCACGATCGGCCCCTTGCGGTTTCGTTAGGCGAGGCGGGTTGGCGGCGCGCCGCCAATTTCTTCGCGATCGAGCAGAGCTCCGCGGCACTGCGCGTTCTTTATCAGAAGCTTGGCGCGCTCTAACCGCTTATTCCTGTCTTGCTCCGGCAGGGACAGAGGTTCAAATTGATCCCATGAAATCAACGATTCTTTGGCGTCGACTTGGTTTTTTTGCACTCCTCTTTGCATCCGTCTCCGTTGCGCGCGCGGAGCATTCACCCAAATGGGTCCAGACTTACAACGGTCTCCTCGGCAAATACGTCACCAACAGCGGAGTGAAATACGCCGCCTGGAAAAATAACCCCGCCGACATGCAGGCCATTCAGCAGGTCGTCGACGGGATCGCGCAGGAAAAAATCTCCGGCTTGAGCAAAAAAGAGCAGCTCACTTTTTACATCAACGCTTACAACGCCTGGATTCTGCATGAGGCGCTCGGCAAGTATCCGACCAAAAGTGTGAAGGACCTTCTCTTCACCTTCTTCACCGGCAAGCGAATCAAGGTCGCGGGTGAGGATATGAGCTTCAATCATCTCGAGAAAGACATCATCCGGCCGAAGTTCAACGAGCCGCGGGTCCATTTCGCGCTCAACTGCGCCAGCCGCAGCTGTCCGCCCTTGAACCCGGAGCCTTTCCGAGCCGACCAACTCGATGCCCAGCTCGAAAAACTTGCCGCCGGCTTCGTCAATTCGCCTAGGGGCGTGGATTACAACCCGAGCAAGAAGACGGCCGCGCTTTCCGCCATTTTCGACTGGTACAAGGACGATTTCAAAGCCGCCGGCGGATCGGTTGCCTTCGTCAACAAGCGGCACAACCCGCCTTTGCCTAACGACACCAAGATTACCTACCAGGATTACGACTGGTCGCTGAACGAGGCCAGGTAATCGCGCCATCCCCGAATGACCTCTACAGAACAATGGCGGGCCCGCTGGGCAGCCTTCCGCCGCCCGATCGCGGAGGAAAAATCACGCGTCCTGCAGGAGCGCTGGGCCTCGCTCCCGCCGGAATTGCAGACCGACAACCAGATCGCCGGCCGGCACCTGACGCACTGCGGCTTTACCCTCGGAGCGAGTTATTGCTCGTTCCACTGCACTCATTGTTACCTGCCAAAAAACGCCAACTCGGTCCCAATTCCCTCGCTCGCGCAGGTCAAAGAACAGATCGACGCCAACCGCCGTCTGCAGGGGCCGGGCGGTGGGTTGCAGATCACCGGCGGCGATGTGGCCGATGCCTATTGGCGCGCCGGTCGGCCCGACGAACTGATTGAGATCGTTCGTTATGCTATTTCGGTTGGGTCGATCCCAATGCTCATGACCCATGGCCAGACCTTGATCGAGCAGCCGGATTTTCTCGAGCGACTCGTGGTCGAAGGCGGCCTGCGGCAGATCTCCGTTCACGTCGACATAACCCAGGCCGGCCGGCATGGGTATCCGATTGGGCGGATTAAATCGGAGGCTGACCTGCATCCCGTGAGGCAGGCCTTCACCGATCTCGCCTTGCGGGTGCGGGCCAAAACCGGTTTCCCGTTGGAGTACGCGCTCAGCTTCACCGTCACGCGCAAGAACATCGATGATGTCCCGGAAGTGTTGCGCTGGTATCTGGCCGATCCGCAGCGGACCTATATCTGGCGCATGATCAGTTTCCAGCCGGAGGCGGATACCGGGCGCACGATTTTTTCCCAGCGCCCGATTACGCCTAACGACGTCTGGGAGAAGATTTGCGAAGGCGTCGGGTTGCGCTTGCGGCGCGACGTTTCGATCTTTGGCCATCCCGATTGCAACAGCTGGGCTTCGCTACTCGTGGCGCGGCCCTCCGGAAAAATCTTTCCGCTACTCCCGGATGATCCGAAATTCGACCGGCTGCTGGGCGAAGTGCTGCGCAAAATTGGCGGTCTCTCGCTCGTGAACGACGACGCGGGAACGCCGCCTTTTCGTTTGTTAGGTGTGCTCCTCCAGCATCCGCTGCTGGCGGTCCGGGCGCTTTACCAGCTGTCGCGTTACATGACTTCGCGCAACGCGCCGCCCGAGATTCTGCGCGCGCTTCTGCGCGGCCAGGTCCACACCCTCGGGGTCGGGATGCACAACTTCATGGACGCGGCGCAGGTGGCGCAGGCGGATCAGGATCCAGTCGTTAGGGCACGGCTCGACTCCTGCGTTTTCAAAGGCGCGGTCAAGCGCGATGGCGAATGGGTCGCGGTCCCGATGTGCTCGATGAACCAACAGACTTGGTCGGAAGTCTACGAGACGCGGCTGAACGATCCCGAGCTGGCCCGGCAGCCTCAGCCCGCTTCTTCCTAATCCTGCTCCCTCCGGTTCCGGAAAGATTAGGATTAAGACTAGGAGCAGGAGCAGGATTTAGAAAAGATCGCGCACTTTTTTTACTGCGCGGAGGTAGACGCGGTGCGGACCGCCCCGCATCAACTCTTCGCGAACCAATTCGACAGGATCGTTTTTTCCGGCGGGCAACATCTGCTGCATCTTGCGGCCCCTGGTCCGGCCAAAGAAAACGTCGAGCAGATCGACCCCTTCCCGATGCTCGATCCGAAACTCGGCCGATTCGGTCGTGAGCTGGCAGCCATTAATCGGCTCGCCTTTCCGTTCCTCCAGCACGACCCGAATCTTGCGCTGGCCGGCCTCCGTCTCTTTGGCGAAGCCTAACGATTTGCCACCTTCCTTCGTGCGTTCCCATTGCAATTGCCCGGCCAGCCAGCCGACGAGGAGGAGCGCGGTCGAACGGAAACCTGGCGCATGCTCGATTTCGAGACTCTTGATTTCAGCAAGATGATGATGCGTCACCGGATGATCGAAAAACTGCGCGAGGGCGAGGCGGAAGTGGAGCAGTCGCACCCAGTTTAGATCGCAGAGGACGATGCGGTGGCGCGCTTCCTTTTGCGCCGCTTCCACGAGTTGCATCTGCTCGCCGAAATCGCTCCAGGTCTGGCTGTCGTAAATCACGCGGTCAACCCAGGCCCAGAGTTGCGGGTCGAGCGGGGCTCGAAATTCCTCCTGCCACCAGAGCAAGAGGGGCAGATCGGAATCGAGCTGGGCAAAAACGATGTTCGGCAGGAAGCCGCATTGCTGGCCCTGCAATAAAAACGAGAGCTGCTCGGAACAAATCTGTTTGCTCCCGGCGCGGCTCACGTGGCAATGCGCACTGATCCAAGCCTCAACCCGGTTCTGCTTTGCGCTCGGATCGGCGGCGATCACAATCGCGCGACAGGCGTGTTCCTCGGTCAGGCGGGCGATGATGGCGGTGTTTTTGCCTAACGAATCGGGCGCTTCGCTGTAGACCGCGAGATTGATGAGGGAGGCGCGGGTCATGACGCCGTCG
>JBKJNW010000250.1:0-12293 GCA_046593335.1 Chthoniobacterales bacterium
CACTCGCTGAGACTTGGTGGGGGGTTCGGCTTTTCTCCTTCCTATCCATTCCAAAGGTTCTCGTTGGCACAGCGATTCTCGGCCTACCGCAGTATTTTTTTCTTGTCCACCGGGGTCGGTTTAAGCGACTCGTTAAGCAGTTTTCGGGGGAGAGCCCACGTCAGAGTATTATCGGAAGTTTAGCGGTGACATTCTATGTCCTATTTTCCTTTGGATTTCTCATCTTTAGCTTCACTTTCCCGCACCACATATGAGGCACTGCGAAGCATCTAACCATGCGATGCAGCCAACCGCTGGCCGGCGTACGCTCAAGATTTCCATGACTCCAACCTCTCATCCCGCCGCCACGCGCGCCCTCGCCAGCGGCTGCTGATCTTGTTCTCGTTAGGTGCAATGCCACGCGAGCAACTCCAGGGACAGTGCGATAAGTGTACGCGCTTTTTCAGCTACTATTTAATCCACAACGGATTCAATGCTTCGAGCTACGCTTACTGCGATTCATGTTCCTATGTCGCGCTGCTCGATCACTGGAAGACTCCACCGGGCACGTCCAAGCTCGACTTCGGCGTCATCAGTGCCGAGGTGGAAAAGCTTCTCTTTCCCTGTCCGGTTCGAGGGCATTTTCGGGCATCGGCTCTCGCACGCTGTCCGCACTGCGATGAACCGCTCGACGCAGTTCGAGCAGCAGACTACATCGAAGCGAGTGCGCCCGGCACCGCGAAAGGCTGGCGTTGGCAACGTTCGTGGAATGGACTCTATTGCCTCATTATCGATGAGCGAGTCGCACACGATCCGTGGAAGCCACGCTAATGCACCTAACCAGGCGATGCAGCCAACCGCTGGCCGACGTACTGTCTCGCTTTCCTTTATGAATACACGTCCATTGCAAACCACGCGCGCCCTCGCCAGCGGTGGCTGATCTTGTTCTCGTTAGACCTTGGCCATGCCTCATCTCGGTTCATCGACAGCGGGGGATTATGAGTAAGGACCGACTGATTCAATCGATTGCGTTAGCGGCCAACTGCGTGACCATTCTCGGACTTGTGCTGGTAATCATTCAGTTGCAGCAGAATCGCACTTTGATGCGTGCGCAGGTCCGGCACGAACTCGCCAGCACGATTGTCGAGCTGCTCAACTCATCCGCGAACAATAATCAACTCGCAGGTGTGTTGCGGCGCGGCGCGCTGGGCGAGCAGTTGACCGCGGACGAGCAGTTGCAATTCCAAATGCGATGGAACGCTATCTTGCGCTACTGGGAGGACGTTCACTACCAGTTCCGACTGGGCCTCTACGACGAGGTGGAGTATTCTAGACAGAAGGCCGCTTGGAAGGCGACATTGGCCCGTTCCATCGGCTTCGTGAAGTACTGGTCTGAGGTCCGGACCTTGTACTCGCCACTCTTCGCAGCGGAGATCGACGGCCTGCTGCCTCCCCAGCCGGTTACACATCCCGCGCCAGATCACCCGTGAGAAGGCCTAGGCTCAACTTTGTAGTGCAACATTTGCTAGTTCGTAAGGAAGCATTGATTGGGTGTTTTGTAGCCATGTCTTTTCCTCGGTCGGTTGTTGAGGTGTGCGGCGATTAGATCGCATTGGCTTTGAGTGACTCGAGCCATGCTTTGTCCTTTAGGAAGATACTGCCGGATGAGTCCGTTGGTGTTCTCATTGGTCCCGCGCTCCCAGCTGTGATGCGGGGTGGCGAAGTAGAACTTGACCGGGTGCCGCGCTTCCACCTCCCCATACCAATGGAACTCCGTCCCGTTGTCCGCCGTGATCGTGCGCATCCGCCCCGGATGGCGCGCCAGCAGCCCGAGCAAGGCGCGGTTGGTTTCGGCCGCGGTGCGCGCTGGGAGTTTTCCCATCATAAGGTAGCCACTCTTGCGTTCGACCAAGGTCAGCACGCAGTGGCTGCTCTCCCCTTGGCTCTCGCCCATCATGGTGTCGATCTCCCAGTGACCCGTCTGACGCCGCTCCTCGACCCGGTGCGGTCGTTCCCAGATCATTCGCTTGCCTGCCAGGCGCCCTCGACTGTCGTAGCGCCCGTAGCGTTTTCGACAGCTCTTGCGTGCCCCGCGCAGATGTTCGTGCAGCCTCCCTCCACCTCTCAGATCCCGCCAAATGTGCCGGTAGATTGTCTCGTGGCTGATCCTCAGCTCTCTCTTCAAGCCCAAGTGCCCGGAGACTTGTTCGGGGCTCCACTGCTCCCTCAACAACTCTTCCACTCGCTCCCATTGCCCGCGCCCAAACTGGCTGTTGCGCCGCGACCGATAACGCCGGGCGTGCGCCCGTTGCTGCGCGCGTCGCGCGCGATACCCGCCGTCGTAGGGCGCGGCGTTGCGCTTCAGTTCTCGCGAGACCGTGCTGCGGTGGCGCCCAAGCTCCCGCGCGATCTCCGCCGGCTTCAGTCCCACCAACCGCAACGCCGCCAGCACGCTCCGTTCTTCCCCGTCCAGTTGCCGATACTTCATCCCCACCTTCCGGCCACTCTTTTTTCCCTTCCAAACCTTTCTTTTTCCCTTCCCTCCACACGTCGTCCGTGTTGCACTTAGTTTGTGAATCCGCGTCCCGTAACGAGACGATTCAAGCGACCGCTGCCGGCGGACTTGAGCGTGGGGAGGGAAAGGGTGCCTGCTGCAGGGCATCTGCAGCAGTCGGCGCTTAGCCCCGGCTGTTCTAAGTGCGCGGGGTGGGCGCGGGCTCGTTAGGCGCGAGGCCGGCGTTCTGGCGACGATTGGCGATCTCCTCCAGCAGCTGTTTTTCTTCCGGGAAGATCTTTCCCGCCTTGGCCAGGGCGATGTATTTATTCGCCAGCTCGAGCTGTCCGGCATCGTCGAATAAGAGGGCGGCGTAAACCGCGGCGTGCGGATCTTCCAGCTGTTCGGGCGGAAGTTTTTTTATAATCTCGACCGCTTCCGCAGTCCGGCCAGTGCCGTAGAGAGCGAAGGCATAAGTCACGGCCGCCCCGGGATCGTTAGGTGATTTTTCGTAGGCCTGTTCGGCCAGGGCGCCGCCGTCGGCGGTGTTGCGATCAAGGAGGAGAGCGAACCGCGCCGCATTCGCCGCCAGGCCGATCTCATCGGGCGAACTCTCGTGCAGGCGCTGCGCGGTGAGATGTAGGTTCGGCAGGTCGTTCGTCGCGCGATAAAGCGCGTAAAGGGCGTCGAGCGCCTCCCGGCGCGTGGCCGGGATCTTGGCCACCCGCAGCCAGAGTTGTTCGGCCTCGCGAGTGAGTTCCCAAGCCGAAGCGAGGCGCGCCAAGGCCACTTCATGTTCCGGAGAATTCTCCGCGAGGTCCTCGGCTGACTTCCAGAGCGCGTCGAACTCGGCTTCGGCTTCGGCCACGGTGCGACGGGAACGCCGCGCCGCGTAGGCCTGGTAGGCGAGGCGCAAGTATTCGTCGTCGCCCCAGGCACCGTTGCGGGTCCAGCGTTTCAGACGGGACCAGTTTTTGGTCCGGGCGAGGGACTCCGCGACGGCGCTCGCGACCGGCGGGTTGCTGGTGAGGTCGGAGCGGAGTTTGTCGCTCCACTTGAGGGCGGCGGCGGCGAGTTCGTTTTTGTTCATCCAACTGAGGAGCTGCGCGAGATCGCGGCGGTCGCGGGCGGCCACTGGTTTTACCTTGTCGATGAGGGCGTCGAATTTCTCCGGGCTAAGTTTCCGGTAGAGATCGAGGCAGAGCAGATAATCGCTGAAGGTGACCTCCGGACTCATCTGCAGGGCCTGCGCGAATTCATTGGCGGCGTCGGTTTGATTCTGGCGCAGCGCGTTGTCGAGCAAGGCGCGCAACGCTTCGGTGCGGAACTGCGCAACTTTGCTCAGACGCTCGAGCTGATTCCGCGCGGCGGCGTTTTTCGCAGGATCGGGAGCGTGAATTTGCAGGACGGCGAGATTGAACTGGTAGACGTCGTTTTTCGGTTCCTGGCCGACGGCGGCGGCGAAGTGCCGCTCTTCTTCGGCGACGTTGCCCTGGGCGCGTGAGAGCCATCCGGCCACGACATGGAAGGGCGCCTTGTCGTGTTCCTCGGGCGGGACCCTGGCAAGGGCGTCGCGCGCAACATCGAGCTGGCCAAAGCGGAGCGCGGCCGAGGCGAGATTGAGCTGGCTGTCGAGCCCGGGATCGAGCCGCGCGATCTGGGCTCGCCAGGCGACGGTCTCGGCGCGGTTTTGTTTCTCGGTCGACTCCGCCAGGAGCCGGGCCGCGACTAACGAACCCGGGTCGATGGCGAGGGCTTTGCGCGCGGTCGTTTCGGCATCCGCCAATTTGTTATGCTCGAGGAGATCCGCCGCCGACGTCAGGAGGCTCGACTTGTGCCAGCGGGTCCAGCCTTTGCGCACGGAGGAGAAAGCGAAAAGACCAAACCCAAAGCCGAGGACGACGAAGAGCGAGATGACCAGCCCGCTGCGGAACTGGAGATTGCTCAGCCAGGAAACCTGGCGGCGGCGTTTGCGCCGGACGCGTTTGGGTTTGATCGGCATCGCCGTGTTTCCTAAGTTGCCCCGGGCTGGTTGGCAACCGCCGAGAGGTTTCAACCGTGGGCAGGCGAAGCCGGCCTAACGAGCGGGATGGGGCTCGGCCTCGGCCTCGTTCACCACCGGCACTTCCTCGATGTTTTCCATCACTTCCTCGCGCAGACGCGGCCCCCAGACGTAGCGCGCGAGCAGGACCTTAAGCGTAGCGGTGAGGGGGATGGCGAGAAGCGGTCCGAGCAGGCCGCCGATGAGGAGGCCCCAGATGAAAATGGAAACGATCACGGTCATGGGATGGAGGCCGACCGAGTTGCCGACGATGCGTGGGGCGTAAAAGAGACCCTCCAGATTTTGCACGACGATAAAAATCATCGTGACCCAAAAGGGATGCCACCAGTCGCCCCATTGCGCAGCGGCGAGGAGGACGGCCGGGACCCAGCAGATGACGATCCCGAGGTAGGGAATCATCGTCATGGGAATGACGATGAGCCCGATGAGCGGGGCGAAGTTCAATCCGAAGATCGTGAGTGCGGTGCCAATGAGAAGACCATCGACGACACAAACGAGAAGCTGCCCGCGGAAGTAGGCGATGACGTAGTTATTGATCTGCGACAGGGTGGACGCGACTTCGTCTTTCAAAGGGGAATTGCGCAAGGGCAGATATTCGCGCCAGCGAGCCTCGATCGAGGGCCGTTCCTTGAGCAGGAAAAAGAGGTAGATCGGGACCATGATCAGGCTGAGCAAAAATCCGGTTACGCCGAGGAAGCCGCCGATGCTGGTTTTGACGAGGAGCCAGAGTTTCGAGATGAGATCGGGCAACTGTTTTTCGATCGCGGGCAATTGCTTTTGCACCCAGTCCTGGATTCGCTGCCGATCGGCCGAGGTGAGTTTGGCGGGCGCGGGCGAGATCACTTCACCGCTGACTGAAGGCGGGCTGGGCGCGGGGGTGGGGGAAAGATTCGGAGTCGGCGGCGGTGTCGGCCCGGCAAGGAGCCAGTTAATTATCCCGGTCGCAGCGCCGGTTTCGCTCTTGTCCGAGTAAAGGCCGAACGTGTGTTCGTAGCGGTAGATCATGTCGACGACGCGATCACGCGTGCGTTCCGTGAGCGAAGGCAATTGCCGGGCAAGGCTGGCGCTTTGCATGGAAATCAGCGGCACGATCCAGGCGCCGAGGGCGCCGAGGGCTAGGAAGGCGATGAGGAAAATCGTGAGCACGGCCTTTGTCCGGCCGAAGCCGCGCTTGCACAGATAAGTCACGACCGGATCGAGCAGATAAGCCATGATGGCCGAGATCGCGACCGGGATCAGGATCGGCTGGAGAAAGGCGATGAGGTTGGCGCTGAGGTAGACGACGGTGCCTACAATGAGAAAAAGAACGACGACAAAAATCGCGGTGAGCGAGGCCCACATCGTCTTGCGTTGCCAGAGAGTTGGATATTTCTTCACTTGATCGGAGTAGCGCCGGCCGCTTCGCCTTTGCTCAGTTTGTTTTTAGCATCGGCAATTTTTCCGGCCAGCCTCTTATTTTCCTTATCGAGCGCGAGCGACTTTTGCCAGAACTCCAGCGCCTTGCTCGTTTCCTGCAAGGCCGCGTAGGTGTCGCCGATGTGCTCGAAGACTACGGGGTCGCCTTCTTTCAGGGCCGCGACCGCGCTCAGTAACTCGGCCAGGGCCTGTTCGTATTTCCCCTGGCGATAATGGAGCCAGCCGAAGCTGTCGAGATAGGCGCCGTTTTCCGGTTCGGCGGCGAGGGCGCGCTTGATGTAATCTTCCGCTTCGTCGAGATGCTTGTTTTGGTCGGCCCACATGAAACCGAGATAGTTGTAGGCCTGGGCGGCGTCTGCCGGGTCGATCTCGATTGCGCGTTTGAATAGCTCCGCCGCCTTGTCATAAAGGCCGGCTTGTTCTGCGGCCGCGCCATATTCGAAATAGAAACGGTCGTTCACCACTTCCTGGCCGGTCGCTTCGCTCTCGTGCAAGGCCTCTTCAAAAGTTGTAAGCGCGGCCTGATTCTGCTTCGTTTCGCGCAAGGCGATGGCGAGGAGATAAGTGATCTGCGCGACGGAAGGGTAACGCCGGCGCGCCTCCTGCAACACACGGACGGCGCGATCGTTTTCGCGCAGCCGGCCGAGGAGCAGCTCCGCAAGGTGGAGATAGTTATCCGGCTGCGCGCCATTGATCAACAGGCTCTGTTCGTAGTTGGCCGCGGCCTTGGCGTATTCCGCTCTCGCTTCTTCCGGCTTATCGGCCTGGGCGCGGGCCTTGGCATCCTCCTCCAGGACACGGCCCAGCAGCTCGTAGGGCTGATATTTTTCGGGATGCTGCTGGATGATTTCCTGGAGCATCTCGATCGCTTTGCCCCGCTGATTGGTGAGCATGAAACCAGTGGCGAGTTTTTCGCGCGCGTTAGAGTCGTTAGGCTGCAATTCCAGGACGCGGAGATAGAGCGGAATGGCTTCCTGCACCTGCTGCGAGGCGGCGAAATAATCCGCGGCGTCAGTCAGAACCGAGGCATCGCTCGGAGCGAGGGCGAGCGCCTTGCGGAAGACGCCGTTGACCTTTTCTAGCTCTGGGGGCTGGGGAGTTTTGTCGCCCTGGGTAAGCAAGGCGAGATAAAGCTTGCCCAGCTGGGTCCAGAAGGCGGGGACATTGGTCGAGACCTTGGCCGCGCGATCAAGCGTCTGGAGAGCGCCCTTACGATCGCGCGCCGTGAGCTGGACTTCGGCCAAGCGTTGATAACCTTCGATCTCGACCGGCCCGAGTTTCACCGCTTCCTCGGCATAACGAATCGCGGGGTCCATTTTCCGGAGATACTTGGCGTAGATATAAGCCAGTTGGAGATAGGGCCCGGGCTGCTTCGGTTCGGCCTTGACCGCGTCCTTCAGGATGTCGATCGCGCGAGGGTAATCGCCTTCCTGGGTCAGCAAAAAAGCGACTCGGGTAGCAAGGTTGATCTCACCCGGATCGATCGCGAGAACGCGTTCGAAAGCTTCCAGCGCCTTCTCGCTTTCGCCATCATCCTGCAGGTCCAGGGCCAGAACATAGTCGACCATGGCGCGCGCCTTCCGCTCGCCCTCGGGCCGGAGAGCGAGGTCTTTCGGCGGATGCAGGATGAGCGAATCATCCTGGCGAATGTTTTTGCCCGGGGAAGCCGGCGGAGCGGGTGTGGAGCGTTTTTCTTCCGCAGGTTTCGCCGGAGCGGAAGGAGAAAAGAGCGAGCAGACGACGCAGATCCCCGCGGCAAACAGGAGTTTTCGAAGCCGTTGCGTCATCGAGCGAAGGGTACAGGCGGCCCAGAGTCGACGCAAACGGTGAGGCGTGCGGTCCGTCGCCCACTAACGATCGGCCGGCGCTTTCCCAACGACGAAGGATCTTGGCCCGACCGCGGTGTTGTCCGCCCCCCGGTAGGGACGATCGCTGAAATTGACCACCACTCTCTCTCCGCTGGCCCAATCGGTGTATTGAACCGCCCGGTCCGGAGTCAGCCAGCCGTGACCGGTCATGCGAGAGAACCCGACCTTGGATCGGACGGAAACAAGCGCGCGGTAACTCTCAACATACTCCGCCTTATGATTCGTCCAGAGCTGCCGGTCGATGTGCCACATCGGCATGGTGCCGTAGAGGATATTGAAAAGATCTTTTTTCCAGGCAAAAGGGCGGCTCTGGAAATTGGTATCGCGCCAGACCCAGGTGCCGGCGACATAATCGTGAAAAGCCAGCTGGTAGAGTGGAATCCTTCGTTTTTCATCGAGGATGATCGCCGCGTCGGCGGCATAGCTGTCGCCGAGGTCGGTATCATATCCTCCCGAAGGAATCTTCAGGTTTGGGTCGGCGTAGGTGCGCAGAGACATCATCCCTTCATAAAAATCCAGACCCGGCAGCGCCCAGGTAGGCGAGAGGCCTTCGCCCGAACCGACGACCGTTCCCAGGTCCTGAGTCTCCTGCGCCAGCTTCAGGCGCGCGGCCTGGTTTTCCTCAATCGTGGAAGGATGAGTGGGACTGAGACAGGGAGCGAGCTGCACGACCAGGGTGTCGAAATAGAACAACTGTGTCCCATAAGCGGCGATAAGCCCTTTGGCCTTCTCCAGCCAGCGCGGGAGCTGGAATTTCGCGCAGATTCGGTCCCAGCCCTTGGGATTGCTTTCCCGGCGAAGTTCGTCCGCCGACATGCGGCCGGTGAGGATGGCGTTCGGCCAACCGCGGCGGCCGACGCGAAAGAGATTGCCCGTCGGCATGTGATAGGATCCGGGGACCCAGCCGAGGTGCTTGATGCCGTCAAAGAGGGCGCGGTCGATCGGATGCTTTCCATAGAAGACGGCAAAGGCGCGATCAATTCCGGCGGCTTTCATTTCCGAAGCCAGCTGAAGATCTTCGGCCGGGTTCTCGCCCCAAAAGTAGATATAGACGCCGTCCTTCAACATCCCGACCGGCGGTCGCCGCGTCACCCGATCGCGCATAGGCTGCATCTCCGGATGCGCGGCGAGGAAATAATCGCGGTAGAGATTTGCGAGCGCGACATAGCCGCCGCTCGCGGAGAAGTCGTAGTGCAACCGCATCGGAAAAGCATAAACCGTCCCGTCGTTAGGCCCGGAGCGGGTATCGGGGTTGCGAAAGGAGTCGAGCCGCACCGCGAAACCGCGCGTGAGATCGGTCAACCCCCACCAGGGCTGACTCCCGCTCCAGCCGTAGGGTTTATTGATCGCCGCGGCCCGGTCGAGTGGCATGAGCAAGCCTTCGCCGCTCGTGTTCTGGACGTAGAACCAGCTTTTCTCCGGAGCGACGAAGGGGAAGGGATAATCCGGGAGCTTGGCGTATTGCTCGTTAGGCGAGGCCGCCGTCAGGTCAAAGCCGGAGGCGGTGCCGCCTTTTAGCTCAAGCGTGAGGTCGCAGGTTTCGCCCGGCCCGGAAACGTGAGCAGCGAGAGACGTGGGCGTGATCCGGAGGGAGTCCGGCGCGACCTTGTAGCCGGGCACGACCTGCTGCCGCCAGGTCAGACGGGTGCGCTTGTCGAGGGCCGTGATCGAACCGTCCTGCACGGAAAGATCGATGCGCAGGACTTCGTTCTCGAGGCGCGGCGGAAGGTTTGAAGCGCTGGCTAGAGCACTAGAGGCGGCGATGAGAGAAAGGCAAAGGAGCCGCGAAAAAATCATCCCAGCCAAAGCTGTCACGAATTCCCCCGCACGCGAACAGAAGCAAGGCACCAGGCGATCCACGACTTCCTGTCACGCGGCTGAGAGAGAGTTTGGCGTCAGGCGTTGCGCAATCCCGCTTCGTCGGCGAGGAAGCCGAATCCTCCCTACGGGCAGCGGTCACGCCACCGGCTCTGCCGTGCAGCGGACGCGCCGGGCGGCGTAGTAGGAACCGATGACCAAAATAGCGGCGAGGAGCTGCGCGATCAGTGTCTCGTAAGTCGGGAAGACGGCGAACCAGAGACCAACCCAGTCCGGCGTAACGCTCACGAGTCCTGGCACCGGCGTGGTCGAGATCCAGTTGGCGAGTTGCATTTCCTGCGCTTGTTCGCCGACCATGACGAGGAGGACGCCGCCTAACAAGATGCCGGTGGTGACAAGCATGTTGCGGTAAGGCAGCCGCTGTTGCAGGACAAAGGTCAGGATGGCCACGATCCCGGAAAGGCCGAGACCGAGGAGCGCGCCTTTCAGGACGACCGCGCCGCCCAGCCGCAGGTGATAGGTCTGAAGGAAGAGGACGACCTCGAAGCCTTCCCGATAAAGCGAGGTGAACCCGAGCAGGATCAAGCCCCAGATAAGACGCGTCTGCGAGGGATTGGCGACGGCGCCGCTGGTCAGGAGCGCTTTGCGCCGGCGATTATGGGAGCGGATCCAGCCGCCCCAATAAATCTTGTGGAAAAACCAATTCATGATCACGAGCAGGACGACCACGGCGAGGAGTCCGGTCGCAGCCTGAAGGTTGAGCGCCGAGACGTTATCCGCCAATGCGCTCATGATCCGGACCGCGATCATCCAGGTGACGAGTGTGGCGAGGAAAGCGAGCCCAGCACCCCAGGCGACGGGTCGCCGGCAATAACTGCGAGGCCCAGTCATGCTCGCCGTGATGGCAGCCAGAACAAGAATGCATTCCAGTCCTTCCCGGAAAACGAGAATCCCGATGTCGAGCATGGCCACCGTCGGGCTGACGTTGGCACGCGTGGGATCGGGCGAGCCCCCGGTAGTGAGCCCTTGCCAGGTCATCGCCCCGAGCACCCCGATCGCAGCGATGAGGAGGAGGATTTTGTGAATCGGCCGGAGCCGTAGCGGCGGCGGCGAGGCGATGGCGACAGGCGGGACGGCTGGCTCAACGGCGGACGCGATCACTAAACGATGTTATCACACCGGTGCGCGAATGCTGTCGGCGGATTGCTATTCTCTAGCGGTGAATTGCGTACTGCATCGCCCTCCGGGCTCCATTCCGACCGAGGCGGTTGTGATTTTCATCCGCCGTCGTAAAATTCGCGCATGCAGCGCCGTGCGGGTTTTACCCTTATTGAGATCGCCATTGCGGTCTTCATTCTCATGCTCCTGCTTTTGCTCGCCATCCCGAGTGTCACCGGAGTGCTGGCCAATCGCCGCCTTCAACGTTCGCTCGATGCCATGAACCAGATCGTGCGCATGGCTCAGGAACGTAGCGTGCAGGAGCGGCGTCCGTATTTGATCGAGTGGCAACGGCAATCCGTCATCCTGCGGCCGGAGACTCTCGGCGAAAAAGATCCGGAGCGGCCAACCGCGGCGCTCGCTCTAGATAAGGGACATGCCTACCTCCTGCGCCTGCCGGCCGCGCTCGAAAAAGATCCGCTCGCGCAATGGATTTTCTGGCCTTCCGGCGCGTGCGAACCGGCCAACGTGCGTTTCAAGGGGCCGGACGGTTCGTGGGAAGTTAACTATGCGCCGCTCAACGCCCGCCCGGAGATCATCCGTTATGCGACGAGGTAACAACCGACTTGGTTTCGCCCTCTACGAAGTCCTGCTTGGCCTGACGATTTTCGTCGTCGGCGTCCTCGCGCTCGGACGGGCGGTGGAGAATTGTCTCAACGCCAGCGCCCTGAGCGAGGAAGAAAACCGCGTCCGGCAGGTCCTGGGCAACCGCATGGCGGAGTTGCAGGCCAGTCCCGGCCGGCCCGATGCGGCCAAGGAACTGAACGTCGACACCGGCTACGGTGTCGTAAAGGTGATTCAAAAAAGCGTGCCCGAAGAGATGGTCGACAAGAACAACACAATCATCACCGGAATCAGCCGGGTAACCCTGCGCGCGGAATGGTCGCGTGAAGGAACGTCGCAAAACAAGCAGCTCGTCTTCTATGTTTATCGGGCGGGTTGACCGGCACAGGACGCTCGCTTTCACCCTTCTCGAGGTCACGCTGGCAGTCGCGATTCTCGGAATGATGGCGCTGGCGATTTATCGCTTCGTGAGTACGAACCTGACGGCGGTGCGGCTCTCGACCGAGCTGAACGAAAGCAATGGCCGCTATGAGGGACTGGCCAATCTTCTGACCGAACAATTACAGGATCTGCCGCCGGGGCAGGGCGCCCTCACCGGCGAACCGTTCAAGTTCAGCGGCCGCTCGCGCGATGAAATGACGTGGACCTGCTCCGCCGGACCGGGACTGCTGACGCGTTATGCCACGGGCGATTATTCTGTCACCCTCCGCCTGCGACCGATCGAACGCAGCGATGAGATGGAGCTCGGGATCGTGCGCGAAGCAGACGACGAGGAAAATGCGGTGCCGGAGAACAAGGCCTGGATCTCACTCCTCCGCGGGGTGCGCAGCATTGAGATCCGCTATTTCGATCCCCGGCTCAACGCCTGGGTCGA
>JBKJNW010000139.1:0-23907 GCA_046593335.1 Chthoniobacterales bacterium
CCGGCGGCACGCTCACCGGGCTCGGACGGTACTTCAAAAAAGTCGCGCCAAAACTGGAGCTAATTTTGGCCGACCCGACCGGTTCGATTTTGTATGAATGGGTCAAGACCGGCAAACTGGAGAAAGCCGGAAGCTGGGCGGTAGAAGGGATTGGCGAAGATTTCATTCCCGACATCGCCGACATGTCATATGTCAGCGACGCCTTCGAGATCGACGACACCGAGAGCTTTGCCGTCGCCCGCGAGCTGCTCGCCCGCGAAGGAATCCTCGGCGGCTCATCCACCGGCACGCTCCTCGCCGGCGCGCTCCGTTATTGCCGGCAACAAACGGAGAAAAAACGCGTCGTTACCTTCATCTGCGACACCGGAAACAAATATCTCTCGAAGATGTTCAACGATTTCTGGATGGCTGAGCAGGGCTTCGTCGAACGGCCGACCAAAGGCGATCTTTGCGATCTCATCTCCCATCGGGCCGAGCAGGGCGAAGTCATCTCGGTCGGGCCTGACGACACCCTCCTCACTGCCTTCAAGCGCATGCGCTCGGCCGACGTTTCGCAACTGCCGGTCCTGAATGGCGAGGGCCGGGCCCTTGGCATCATCGATGAGTCCGATCTGCTCGTAAAAGTGCACCGCGACCCGGCGCAATTTAACGAACTCGTCAGCGCGGGCATGACCGATCGGCTCGAAACCCTTTCCCCTGCGGCCCATATCTCCGATTTGTTAGGCGTGTTTGATCGCGGCCGGGTCGCGATTGTGATGGATGGCGCGAAGTTCCTCGGCCTCATCACCCGGACCGATCTGCTTTCCTATTTGCGGCTGCAGATGGCCTAGTCGGCGCGGCCGGCGCGGGCCCGAAGAGCCAGGCGCTTGAGCGATTCACCCGTATGCCGCCAGGAGTGGTCGGTCCGAGTTCCTCGCCCAATTCTGCTGCTAACTCCGGCGACGGCTCCATTCTCTTTTTGGAATCAGGCAAACAGACACTCAAGCGACACCAGCGTAGAGATTGCGCTGCCATGCCTGAGCAGCGGTTTCATCACGCGCGGAACTAAGAAAGCGCTCCCAGGCTTCCTTTTCGTGCCAGACCGGGGCAAGTTCCCAGACGCAGAAGGTTGGCTTGTGCATTCCGTCGCGGGGCCAGACGGCGAAGTCGGCCATGGCCACGCCGTCCTTATAAAAGACGGTTTCCCAGATTTCGTTGTTCCCGCGCCAAGTGTTGACGATGAGGAAATAGAAATCGTTCCCGCAGCGGTGCAGGATGACAAAGCCGAGGCCGCGTGCTTCGAGCGGGTGTTGCGCAAGATGGACGCGTGCCAGCCGGTCAATCTCCTCCGGCACCGGCTCATCCTGCGGGGCGAGCGCATACCATTTCAAGATTGCGTCGCCGGTTTCGATCGGGTCGGCGGGTGTAACCCACTTCGGCGTGTGCCGGTAGCTTTCCTTTACCCCGAGATCGTTGGGAAGGATGTCGGCGAGGTGCGCGGAGGAGTGGTCGATCGTTAAGGTTGCCACAGACCTGATTTTAGGGGCTGCGAATGGAATGGGACAAGCGGTAAATTTTCCGATGCTCGGGCCGATTCGCTTTCCGATCCGACGGCATTTCAGAGAAACACGGAGGTCGTCCCTCAACTCGCCGTCACGCTCGATTCATGAGATCGCTTCTACTGAACATTGGGGATCTTCACGATGCTACCCCTGGCCTGCGGGTCGTTGGGATCTTTCACCACCGAGACATACAAATCTTTCTCGCCTGGGCTGAAGGCGACGTTGGTTGTGCCATCACCGGCCCTGATTTCGAAGACATGCAGCAGCTTGCCCTCGGGAGATATCTTCAAGATCTTGCCCCCGAAAAACTGGGCGACATAGAGGTTGCCCTTCTGGTCGATCTTCATGCTGTCGGGTCCAAGCCACCACGATTTGTTTTTGTCCGGGGTGAGAAGATTGAGCAGTGCAAAATTCGCGCGCTGGCCTAACGAGCCGTCGTTGTTGATCGTGAACTTGAGGATACAGTTACCGACCGTTTCGCTGACGTAGAGCGTCTTTTGATCGGGCGAAACGCCGATGCCGTTGGCGTAATTGAGGTCATCTGCCACCTCGACCCACTTCTCGCTGCGCGGCGCCAGATAAAGAATTCTTCCAATCACCGTCCCCGGAACTGGCGGGTCCCCATACGGGCCGAAAACCGTGGCGTAAGCGCCGCCATTGGCAGCCACGACAATGTCATTAATCCCGCCGACAAGTTTCCTTCCCTCGCTATCGACATCCCATCGGCGCAGTTGCTTGCCGGTCAGGTCGAGTTCGACGATCGCTCCCGGGTCGTTGGTGCAGGCGAGCAGGAATGTTTTGTCTTTGGTGAGGGCCAACCCGTTGTGGCCGCAGCCGTCAGTGTGGTTGAGCACCGTGCTCGTCTTTCCGTCCCACTTCGAGAGCGTGTTCGAGACCCAGCCGACGTAGTAAAGGTTGCCATCCAGATACAACGGCCCCTCCGGTCCGAGGACATTTCTAACGATCGCGGTTTGGTGGGCGGCTCTCCCCCCCGTCGCCACAAACAACACAGCAAGAATGTACGTGATAACTTTCATTGTCCTCATCTGAATTCCTTTCCCGTTCGCATTGCACTCTATCAAAAGAAATTGCTCGATCGTTAGGCAGAAATCGCCAGCCCGGCTTTGCGCAGCCCCTCGAGCAGAGGCTCGAGCAGCCCGCTGGCGAAATGCCAGCTCGCAATGTTCGAGCGCGCGTGCGCGGCAAATTCAGAATCAAGCGCGAGCAGATCGCGAACGGCCACTTCGGCTTCGGTCTGCCGGCCGAGGTGACCATTGGCCGCCGCCACCACCAGGTAGGGCCAGAACAGGCCGGGGATATCGACCCGGTTGGCGTGATCGAGTGCGCGTTCGTATTCGTGTTTATGGAAGTGCTCCCAGATCGGGCCGAAATGCATCCAGCCGGCGTGATCCGGATTGAGTTCCATCGCGTGGCGCACGATCGTCGCGCCGCGCTCAAACTCGCCCGTATGCACGATCAGTAATCCGAGGATTCCGAGTGCGTCGGTGTTGAGCGGATTGATCGCTATCGCGCGCTCGGCGGCGGGGCGAAAGGCGGCGAGGTCCTGCCGAAAGAAATAGGTCTGCGCGAGCGAGACGAGCCCAAACTGGTTCGTGCGATCGAACTCGACTCCGCGCCGCGCGGCGTCCAGCGCGCGATCAAGGTCGTTAGGGTCAGCTTGAAAGCCAAACGCGTAGGCATCGACATACATTTGCGCGAGGCAGGACCAGATCTCCGCGCGACGGTCGTCCCGCTCGAGCACGGCTTCGAGCCGCTTCTTCAGGGCGGCGTGGTTCGCGGGCGTGATTTGCTGTCGATAGGCGAAATACTGGAACTGCCATTCGGCCGGCGTGAGATCGGCGTCGTCCTTTGCCGCGGCCACCGACGCCATCGAATTCACGAGCACGCCGTAGCTATCCGCCACGGTTGCGACAATGCGGGCCGCGACATCGTCCTGCACCGCGAAAATACTCGAGACCTCCAGGTCTCGATCGTAAGTCTCCGCCCAGAGTTGCGCGCCGCTTTCCGTATCGATAAGACGAGCGGAAACGCGAATGGCGGAACCTTCCTTACGGATACTTCCTTCAACGACATAACGCGCGCCTAGTTCAGCGCCCAGTGTCCGCTCGTCTCCGGCTTTTCCTTTCAAGCGCGCGGCCGCGGCGCGCGCGACCACAGACAGGTACGGGAAACGCGAAAGCCCGGTCGTGATATCGTCGCTGAGTCCGTCCGCAAACGACTCCAACTCCACTCCGCCAGAACTCTTGAACGGGATTACCGCAACCCAGAAAGCTTCTGACGCGCGCATCTCGCTCGCGGGTTTCCTTACGGTAGCTGGCAAAGCTGGCGTCCCGTCTTCACCGGCAATCTCCAGCCCCGCCTTGCGCCAGCCGTCAATCACGTGCTCCACGTATTGGGGATTCCACCACTTCTCCATATCTTTGCGCGCCGTGACCGCAAAGTCCGGCCGCAGGTTGAGCAGATCGCGCAAGGCTTTACGGGCCGCATCACTTTCCTCGAGCTGACCGCAAGCGGCCGCTACCATCGCGTGCGAAGCCCATTGGCCCGGGAGATTGACCTTGAGCGCAGCACTGAGTGCGCCGCGGTAGTCGCCTTGGCGGTAAGAGTTGTAGAAGTCGGCGTACCAATACCATCCGGGATGATTGGGATTGAGTTGTTTGGCACGCGCCGCCAGCGCGAGGCCGCGCTCCCAGTCGCCCGCATAGGTGAGCAGCTCACCGAGAAAAGCGATGGAGTTACCATCCATAGGGTTCACTGCGACGGTTCGCTCCGCCGCATTACGAAAGCTCTCGAATTCCTTCTGGAAGAAGAGCGCCTGGGCCAAACTGAAATAAGCGAGATGATTCGCCGGCGCGGCCTCGACGGCCAGCCGCGCAGCGGATAATCCACTCGTTAGGCAATCAGCTTGAAGGTTGAATCCTTGCGCGTGCTCCTGGACCCAAAGTAACGCCAGCATTGCCCAAGCATCGGCGTAAGCGGGTGCCTTGCGCACCGCCAATTCCAAGCCGGACCGTGCAACAGCCAGATCTTCGGGAGTGATCCGCTCGAAGTAGCCAAAGCTGCGCAGCACGGCTTCGTACGGACTCAACTCCTCGGGATTGCGGTTGCGCACAGCCTCACTCAGGCTCCGGGGCAGAATCCCATTCATATCAGCAACCGTCGAAACAATCCGCGGAACCAGGTCGTCCTGTAGCTCGAAAACCGCTTCCGGACTAAAAGTGCGTTCGTAGTTCTCAGCCCAGAGATGGGCGCCTGAAGTTGTATCAACGACTTGGACGGCCAGACGCAATTTCGCCCCGGCCTGGCGTAAGCTGCCTTCGATTACGTAGCGCGCGCCCAATTCTTTGCCGACGGCACGCACATCGCCTGACTCTTTGGCGAGACGTAACGTCGAGCTGCGGGCAATGACTCTTAGATAGGAGAAGCGAGAAAGACCGGTGACGATGTCTTCGGACAAACTCTCGGCCAAACCGCTGAGATCCGCATTCGCGCCGACGTACTTCAACGGCAAGACAGCGACCCAGAACCCTTCTTCCCGACGCGCGGCAGCTTCGGTTGCCTCTTTCGGTTTCGCGCTGCGCAGCTGCTCCGGCAATTCAGAATTGCCCAACTCGCCGGCGTGGAGACTAAAAATACTGATGCAGACACCATGTTTTACTTCCACTTCGCCGAGATCGTGCAAGAGCGGCTGCCATTGCCGATATTGCGCCAAATCTTCGGCCACTCTTTTGGAAAGCAGGATGTGACCGGCATCGCCGCAATCCATCACTCGTTGCGCGATGTTAATCCCAGCGCCGGCGATGTTCGCTTGTTCGTTTAAGTCAGTAACTTCATTAACGGGGCCGCTGTGAACTCCCATGCGCAGCCTCAACTGAGGCTTTTCTTTTGACCCAGGATGTTTTTGCAGCTCCCTGGTGATCTCCATCGCGCACAGAACCGGAGCCTCCGGATTGTTTCGAAACACGAGCGCGCCGCCATCGCCTGTCGGCAACCGCAGGAGCTTGCCTTCAGCTTCGGCGATTCGCACCTGCTCGGTTCCGCGCACCACCGTTTTTAGTTTTTGAATTTGGTCGCTCTGCTCATTGATGAGCAATTTCGAGTAACCGACGATGTCGATGAACAAGACGTGCCCGATCTCAAATTTCAGTTCTGAAGAACGCTCGGACGGCATGAGATTACGTTCTACCCGACCACGCGACATTTAACGAATCGAATCAACTGCGCGCATTCGAGATTTCGCTCGCGATATTCAGTCCCGCCTTGCGAAGACCGTCCATCAGGTGCTCGACGAGTTCCGGATCGAACCATTTCCCCGTCTCCTCGCGCGCGATCACGGCGAAGTCTGGCTTGAGCGCAAGTAGCTCTCGCAGGGCTTTGCCCGCCGCTCCCCGTTCCCCGAGTTGCCCGTAGGCCGCCGCGGTCACGACGTTGGTCCAGAAAAAATCAGGCATGTTGATCTTGAGCGCGGCGTTAAGCGCGCCGCGGTAGTCGCGCTTGCGATATGCATTCCAGAAGGCGGGGAACCAGTACCAGCCGGGATGTTTCGGGTTGAGTTGCATCGCCCGCTCGACCAGAGCACAGCCGCGTTCCCAGTCGCCAACGTAGGACGTTAGCATTCCCATGAAGGCGATAGTGTAGCCGTCCATGGGGTTGAGTGTGAGGGCCCGCTCCGCTGCGCTCCGGAAGCTCTGGAACTCTTTGCGGAAAAACAAAGTCTGGGCCAGGGCAAGATAGGCGAAATGATTGGAGGGCGCGGCGTCGGCCGCCCTCCGCCCGGCCTTGAGTGCGCGTTCAAGGGGATCGGGTCCGGCGTTGAACCCGAACTTATACTCTTCTCCGTAAATCATCGACAGCATGGCCCAGCCATCCGCATAACCCGGCAGCTGTTGGACAGCCCGCTCCAACCCAGCCCGCGCAGCAGCATGCTCTTCAGCAGTAAGGCGCTCGTAGTAGCCGAAGCTGCGCAGGACTGCCTCGTAGGGACTTAGCTGGTCAGAGCCCTCGCTCCGGAGCGATTCGCTCATGCTGTGAGGCAGAACGCCGTACCACTCAGCAACCGTCGAAACAATCCGAGGAACCAGATCGTCCTGTAACTCGAAAATAGTTTCCGGACTGAAAGTGCGTTCATAGTTCTCAGCCCAGAGATGCGCACCCGAAACTGCGTCGACGAGTTGCACCGCCAGACGCAGTTTGGCTCCAGCCTGCCGTAAGCTACCTTCCATAACGTAGCGCGCGCCCAGTTCTTTGCCGACGGCGCGCACATCGCCCGAGTCTTTGGCCAAACGCAACGTCGAGCTGCGGGCAATAACCTTTAGATACGAGAATCGAGAAAGGCCGGTGACGATGTCTTCGGACAAGCCCTCGGCCAAGGCACTGAGATCGGCATTTGCGCCGCCATACTTAAACGGCAAGACCGCGATCCAGAATCCTTCTTCCCGGCGCGCGGAAGCGTCGGATGCTTCCTGCCCTTTGGGTTTCACGTTGCGCAATTTCTCCGGCACTTCCGGATTGCCGAGGTCATCGGTGTAGAGATTGAAAACGTGCACGCGCACACCGTGTTTCACTTCCACTTCGCCAAGATCATGCAGTTGCGCCTGCCAATCGCCATACTGTTCAAGGTCTTCCGCGACTCGCTTCGAGAGCAGAATGTGCCCGGCGTCGCCGCAATCCATCACGCGTTGCGCGATATTGATGCCGATGCCGGCCGCATTGATGCGGTCGTTCAGATCAGTCACCGCGCTGATCGGTCCGCTGTGCACGCCCATGCGTACGCGTAACTCGGGAAGGGTCTTCAGAGCGCGACTAATATCGAGCGCGCATTCCACCGGCTGCTCCGGGCTCTTGTAAAAGACCAGCGCCATGCCGTCGCCGGTCGGAATTTTGATGATGCGTGCGGCGGCTTCCGCTCGTTTAAACTCATCGGAACTGCGGACGACCTGATTGAGTTGATCAACCAACGCGCGCTGCTCGTTCGTTAGGCGCTTAGAATATCCGATGATGTCGAGGAAGAGCACATGGACGATCTCCAGCTCGATTCTCTTTTTGATCTCCGACGACATCGCAGACTAAGGTCGCAATCGCGTTCGCATCCGTCGAGCGCAATTGACTCCTCTGCCTTGTTTCATTCGCTAATCGGTGCCGCAGCTGTACTAAAGAGCAACGCGAGCAAGCGAGCAGCCGGTTTCTCTTTCCGGTTCGGCGGCAATAGCTAACACGACCGTTGTCCGCAGCGGGATAAACATTGGGTGTGGTCCGCTCAAACACACGGGGTGTTTCCCCAAACGAAAATAGAATGAAAAAATTGTTAATGATATTAGTCGCGTCGGCATGCTGCTCCGCGTTCACCTTAAATGCGCAGGCACAGGACGCCGATCAGGCGATCTCGGATGCTGTGATTGCGATGGCGAAAGCGCAATGGGCGGCAGGTATTAAGGATCCGACAAATGTCGCCGCCCAATCGAAAGACATGGCGGATGACTACACGGAGTTCAACGCTCAGTTCGCCACTCGACTCGATGGCAAGGATATGAATGCGCGCCTGGCGGAGGCTTCGGCAAAAGACTCGGCCAAGGGGATCGCGGCGGAAATGGCCAATCCCAAGGTCCAGGTTTACAACGGAGATGTGGCGATTCTGAGTTACAACTACGTCGGCATGACCCGGGACAAGGACGGCAAGACCGCGCCGAACCGGGCTAAATCCACCCGTGTCTATGTGAAACAGGGTGATAAATGGATGCTGGTCCACGCAAACTTTGCGGCGGATCCGTTGCCAAAAGACTAGCCGAAAGACTTCGGAAGGGGTCGCTAGTGTGCGCGTTGCGCTTCGGGCGGCCCCTTTTCTCGTCCGACAGGCCCGTTGTTACTGCACTTGTCTTGTCATTGTGTCTGGCTCTGACAAGTTCTGGGCCCCCGGGGACGACTCGATTGAATCGATGCCCAGGCACGGGGCATTCTGTTTCGGTCGGCGTGAGCCCCGCTGCAGTGTAATTCTTTTACAATGCGCGACCTGGATATGGAAACCGCGCCAAGTGCGATTAGGGTCGTCGTCACATGAAGAAGAAGCAGCACCTCGCCACGCGCGTCATCCACGCTGGTCAAACGCCCGACCCATCCACCGGCGCGGTCATGACCCCGATTTATCAGACCTCGACCTACGTCCAGGAAAGTCCCGGCCGGCACAAAGGCTACGACTACGCGCGCTCGATCAACCCGACCCGCTGCGCCTACGAACGCTGCGTCGCCGATCTCGAAAGCGGCACCCGCGGCTGGGCCTTTGCTTCCGGCCTCGCCGCCATGTCGACCGCGCTCGAGACGATCGACAGCGGCGCCCACGTCGTGGTGAGCGACGATCTTTACGGTGGCACTTATCGGCTTTTCGAAAAAGTCCGACGCCGCTCTTCCAATCTCGATTTCACCTTCATCGACATGAGCGATCCGGCCAAAGTCGAGGCCGCTTTCAAGCCCAACACGCGCATGGTCTGGGTGGAAACGCCGAGCAATCCACTGCTCAAGCTGATCGATCTCGAAGCGATTGCGAAACTTGCGCGGAAGCACAAAGCGACCTCTGTCTCCGACAACACCTTTGCCAGCCCGTGGATTCAGCGACCGATCGAGCTCGGTTTCGACATGGTGATTCATTCTGCGACCAAGTATCTCAACGGCCACTCCGACATGGTCGGTGGCGTCGCGGTCGTAGGGGAAAACAAGGAACTCGGCGACCAGATGCAGTTTCTGCAAAACTCCGTCGGCGCGATTGCCGGCCCGTTCGACAGCTTTCTCGCCATGCGCGGCCTGAAAACGCTGGCCCTGCGCATGGAACGGCATTGCGAAAACGCCGCCGAACTCGCGGCCTGGCTGGTAAAAGAACCGAAAGTGCGGGAGACAAAATATCCCGGCCTAACGAGTCATCCGCAGCATGAACTCGCGCAACGCCAGATGGGCGATCGCTTTGGCGGCATGGTCACGCTTATTCTCGAGACCGACCTCGCCGGCACCCGGCGTTTTCTCGAGAACACCCATCTCTTCTCGCTCGCCGAAAGCCTCGGCGGGGTCGAGAGCCTGGTGAATTATCCGCCAATCATGACCCATGGCGCGATCCCCGAGGAAAAACGGATCGCGCTCGGCATTACAGAATCGCTCGTTAGGCTTTCAGTCGGGGTGGAATATGTGGAAGACCTGCGCGACGACCTGAAGACCGCGCTCGCCGCGATCTAGAGCGCTGCTTCGCCCTCCTGTAGCGGCGGTCTGGGACCCGGAACCGTGGTTTGCAACAGTCGCGCGTTCGGCGGTCATAGACCGCCGCTACAGGCTTGCCGCCTTTTCAATTCGCCCGCAGCCGCTAAGCTCCGCGCGATGGGCAGCAGTTTCGGACAACTTTTTCGAATCACGACCTTCGGCGAGTCGCACGGCGGCGGAGTCGGGGTCGTGATCGACGGCTGCCCGCCGCGCATCTCGTTAGGCGAAGCCGATCTTCAGCGCGAGCTCGATCGACGTCGCCCCGGCCAGAGCTCAATCGTGACGCAACGCCAGGAAGCCGACCGCTGCGAGATTCTTTCCGGCGTTTTCGAAGGGCAGACGTTAGGCACGCCGATCGCAATTTTGGTTCGGAACCAGGACGCCCGCCCGGAAGCCTACCGCGAGATGAAGGAAACGTTCCGCCCCTCGCACGCCGATTTTACCTACGAGGCCAAGTACGGGATTCGCAACTGGCAGGGCGGCGGTCGCGCTTCGGCCCGCGAAACCATCGGCCGGGTCGCCGCCGGCGCCGTCGCCCGCCAGGTCCTGGCTGCTCTCCAGCCCGCGCTCGAGTTCGTGGCCTACGTGACTCACATATATGACATCGCCGCCGCGGTGGACTCTGATGCCGTCACGCGAGAGACGGTGGAGGCAAATCCGGTGCGCTGCCCCGATCCAGTCGCGGCTGGAAAAATGATGCAGGCAATCGAACAAGCGCGGAGCGATGGCGATTCGTTAGGTGGAACCATTGCCTGCGTCATCCGCGGGGTGCCGCCTGGTCTGGGCGAACCGGTCTTTGACAAGCTCGAAGCCGACCTGGCCAAGGCGATGCTAAGTCTCCCGGCGACGAAGGGATTTGAAATCGGTTCCGGCTTTGCCGCGACCCGCATGCGCGGGTCGGAGCATAACGATTCTTTCGAGATGCGAAACGGCCAAGTCCGGACTGCGACCAATCGCTCCGGCGGGGTACAGGGCGGGATCAGCAACGGCGAAAACATTATCTTCCGCGTCGCGTTCAAGCCCACGGCGACGATTGCGCGTGAACAAAATACCGTCACCACGGCGGGCCAGGACACCACTCTCGCCGCGCGCGGGCGCCACGATCCCTGCGTTTTGCCGCGGGCCGTCCCGATGGTCGAAGCGATGGCCGCCCTCGTGCTCTGTGATCACGCCCTGCGCCAGCGCAGCATTTCATGACCGCCGGTTCGCCACTCTGGCAGATCATCTTCATTTCTTTCGCGCTCCTCCTGATCGCGCTGGAGATCGTGCGAGGCTGGCGGCTCGGACTCGTTAGGCAACTGGTCCGGCTGCTCGCCCTCGCCGCGGCTTATGGCGCCGGGCTCTTTGGCGGGCGGCTGCTGCTGCCGGTCCTGCGACCATTTTTGCGGGTGCCCGATCTTTTCATCTCGCTCGTGGCCGGGGCCATCCTCGCCCTGGCCGTCTATGCCGTGATCACCACTCTGGGCGCGATCCTTTTTAAACGCACCGGACAACAGAGCGCCGGGCTCGTGCGCCTCGTCTATGGAATTTGCGGCGCCCTTCTCGGAATCTTCTTTGGGCTCTTCAGCGTCTGGCTGGTGGTGGTCGCGATCCGATCGACGGGCGCGATTGCCAGCGCCGAATTGCGCTCGCCGGAAGCGGCCGCGCCTCGCTCGGCGAGTCCCGCTCCTTTGCGCTCGGCGCGGTCAACTCCGCCTCACGAATCCGCGCCCATGATTCAATCACTCGCCAAACTGAAGAATTCGATCGAGCTGGGTCGGTTCGGAGAAACGGTTAAGGCGGTCGACGTGGTCCCAGCCCAGACTTATCAGACCCTGGGCAAAGTCGGGACGGTGGCCTCAAATCCGCGGAGCGCGGAACGATTCCTCACCTTTCCCGGCGCGAAAGAGCTGACCGAGAATCCGAAAATCATCGCTCTGCGCGACGACCCCGAGATTGTTGAACTGATCCAGCGACAGCGTTACCTCGAGCTGCTCCAGCATCCGAAATTGATCGAGGCCATGAACGACCCGACGCTGGCCCGGCAGGTTAAAAGCTTCAAGTTCCAAGAGGCGCTCGATTACGCGTTGAAGAAATAAAGGGCCGCGCTTCCATGCCATGAATCACCTAACGAGCATCGGCCTCGAGGTCCATGTCCAGCTCAAGACGCGCTCGAAGATGTTTTGCGGGTGCGCGGTCGAGTTTGGGGCGGAGCCCAATTCCCTAACCTGCCCGACCTGCCTCGGACTGCCGGGCGCGCTCCCGGTGATGAACGAGGAGGCGCTGCGCCTGACGACCCTGACCGGTCTCATGCTCGGCTGCGAGATCGCGCCGGTCTGCCAGTTCGACCGGAAAAATTACTTCTACCCGGACCTGTCGAAGAACTACCAGATCTCGCAATACGAAACTCCGCTCTGCGCGAAGGGACGGGTGCCGCTCCATCTTTCTGCCTACCCCAAGGACGCGCAGAAGGACCTCGCCGGATCAGAGAAGGAAGTACATCTCGTCCGGATTCATCTCGAGGAAGATGTCGCCAAGAGTGTTCATTTTGAGAGCAGCACCGGGATCGATTTTAATCGCGCAGGCACGCCTTTGATGGAGATCGTCACGCAACCGGAAATTGATTCGCCGGAAGAGGCGTTCGCTTTTTTGACCGCGCTAAAACAGATCCTGACCTATGGCAAAGTGAGCGACGCGGACATGGAGAAAGGGCAGTTGCGCTGCGACTGCAACATCTCGCTCCGGCCGGAAGGGCAGTCCGCTCTCGGGGCCAAGATCGAGATCAAGAACATGAACTCGATCAGCGGCGTCCGGCGCGCGCTGGCCTTTGAAGTGGAGCGCCAGAGTGCGGCGCTGGCCCGCGGGGAAACGCTGGTGCAGGAGACGCGACGTTGGGATGACGATGTCGGCCAGACTTTTCCCATGCGCACGAAGGAGATGGCGCAGGATTATCGCTATTTCCCTGATCCGGATCTCCTTCCGGTGCGGAGCCAACCTTTGCTCGACGAAGTGCGCGACCGGGTGCCGGAACTGCCCGGCGCAAAGCGCGCGCGCTTCATCGCGCAATACGAGGTGAGCCCTTACGATGCCGGCGTCCTGGCGGATGATCTTGAGCTGGCCGGTTATTTCGAAAACGCAGCCACAGGGGCGCGCAAGCCTAAGAGCGTGGCCAACTGGATCCTGAACGACCTGCTCAGCGCCCTAACGAATGCAGGCCTGACCATCGGCCAAAGCCCGCTCGCGCCCCGCGCGCTCGACGAACTGGTAAACCTGATCGAGGAGGGAAAAATCAGCAGCCGGCAAGGGAAAGATGTCTTCGCGGAGATGTTCGCCAGCGGACAGAGCGCGGGCGTGATCGTCGAGCAAAAACGCATCGCGCAATTGAGCGACGCCGGCGCGCTCGAGGCGTTCTGCGACCAGGTGCTCGCCGCCCATCCCAAGCCGGTCGCCGACTTTCGGGCCGGGAACGCGGCTTCGATCAATTTCCTCAAAGGCCAGGTGATGAAACTGACCCAGGGCAAAGCAAACCCTGGGCTGGTGGGAGAAATCCTCCAGCGCAAACTCCAGATATAGCGGCGGGCGTGTCGCCCGCTCCGATTGAGACTGCGGCTGACACAGCCATCGCTACACGAATCGCGCTTGCGCTGCGCCCCTCGGCCAGCGCACGATGGCGGCATGTTTAAAAGACGACGCCAGGTAATTCCGGGTGAAGCACCCGGCCTGCTCAAGCTCTCCCAAGATACGCCGCCCGTAGCGCCCATTATTACCCTGATTGAGTACGGACCGGACTGTCTCGAGGAACGCAAGGATGTCGGGTGCGACGAACTCCTCGTCCATCTCAACAATGAGCTCGTGACCTGGATCAACATTGATGGGCTGGGTGATCTCAGCGTCCTCCGCATTCTTGGCGAGCGTTTTAACCTGCACCCGCTGGCACTGGAGGATGTGCTCGATACCAATGCGCGACCGAAGGTCGAACAATACGACGACTATCTGTTTATCGTTTCCAAGATGATTTATCTCGATAAAGACGATGAGATAGGCGGCGAACAGGTCAGCATGTTTCTGGGTAAGACCTTTCTCATCACTTTGCAGGAAGAGCCAGAACGCGATGTCTTCGAACCAGTCCGCGCCCGCATTCGGAGTGGCAAAGGCCGGATCCGGAAAGCGGGCCCGGATTACCTTGCTTACGCCCTGCTCGACTCGATCATCGATCACTACTTCCCTGTCCTGGAATCGATCGGAGCCGAGATTGATGCGATCGAGGATGAGTTAGTGGAGAATCCGCTGCTGCGTCCGGTGGGTAGTCTGCATGAACATAAGCGGACTTTGACTCAGATCCGCCGCATGGTCTGGCCGTTGCGCGATGTCACAAACCTTCTCCTGCACGAAGACCCAGGTCTGATCCGGCCAGAGACCAAGGTCTATCTCCGCGACTGCTATGACCATAGCGTGCAGCTGATGGACGTGGTCGAGACATATCGGGACGTGCTCTCCGGACTGACGGAAATACATATCTCAAGCATCGGAATGCGCACGAATGAAATCATGCGCACTCTCACTGTCATCTCGGCGATATTTATCCCTCTCACCTTCATTGCCGGGGTTTACGGGATGAACTTTCAATACATCCCAGAACTGGCCAAACCCTATGGTTACTTTGTTTGCCTCGGCGCAATGGCTCTAGTCGCGATCGGACAGCTGATTTATTTCAAGCTGAGGCGGTGGCTCTAGCCAGCCGACCTTGACCCGGCGGCGGCGCAACCTTATCAGCTTCCATGCCGAAGTATCTGGTCATTAGCTCGAGCGGCAACCCTTCCAGCAACAGCCGCAAAATGGCACGGATCGCGTTCCAGCACCTGCAGGAAAAGACGGCGGGCTGCAGTTGGATCGACCTTTCAGAGCTCGACCTTCCATTATGCGACGCTGACGCCTGTTACACGCATCCGGCGGCGAGGAAGCTGAGCACGGCGGTCACGGCGGCCGACGGCATTATCGTCTCTGCGCCGGTTTATAACTATGACGTTAGCGCCTCGGCAAAGAACATGATCGAACTCACAGGTAGCGCGTGGCAGGACAAGATCGTTGGCTTTCTTTGCGCGGCGGGCGGCATGAGCAGTTACATGTCAGTCATGGCCTATGCCAACAGCCTAATGCTGGATTTTCGCTGCGTCGTGATCCCCCGTTTTGTTTTCGCCACAGGTGATGCCTTTGACGACGAAAAGGTGACGGATGAAAAGATCGCGCAACGGATCGTGCAGGTCGCGGCAGAGTTAGCCCGCTTCACTTCCGCCCTGCGCGGCCAAGGGCAGTAGCGGCCCGCGCCCGCTAGCCCCTGCGGCCCAGCCAAACCTCGGCGCCTTCGCGGGCGGCATCCACTTCCATCGGTTTGCCGCTTTCCAGGACGAGCATGCGTGCACTTTCCACCATGGCATCGACCGCCCGGTCATCGCGCGACGGGTCATGATGAAAGAGGAAGAGTTTGTGCACCTCGGCGTCGAGCGCGAGGGAGACAACGCTGCTGAGTGAGCCATGGCCCCAGCCGGCTTTCTTCTCGTACTCATCATCGGTGTATTGCGAATCGATGATCAGGACATCGACCCCGCGCAGGAAGTCGACCAGCTTGGCCCGGGCGGCGGCGGCATAGGCCTGCGCTTTCTCGCGCTCGGCTTTGGCGCGGCCCGCGAGGCTGCTTTTCAAAACGTCGTAAGGCTCGTTGTCGGGAAGATAGGCGATCGATCCATTGGTGGTGAAAAGGCGATAGCCGACGCAAATCCCGGGATGGTTCACGAAACGCGCCTCGACCCGCACCTTGCCGATGCTGAATTCCATGTCGCGCAATTCTTCAATCTCGATCGCGCTCGGCATGTCGCGCAGGCTGACCGGGAAAACCGAAGTCTCCATCTGGCTGGCGAGAATGGTGGCGAGACCGGCGCGCGCTCCTTCGTAACCAAGCAGGCGTAGAGAATTTTTCTCGTTGTAGGCCGGCAGAAAGAAGGGCAGGCCCTGGATATGATCCCAATGCGTGTGGGAAATCAGAAGCGTCAGCTTGATCGGCCGGCTGCCGAATTCCTGCTCCAGCGCGATCCCCAGCTCTCGCATCCCGGAGCCGGCATCGAGGATAATGATTTCACCATCCGCTCTCACTTCAATGCAACTGGTGTTCCCGCCATAGCCGACGGTCGACGATCCCGGGACGGGAATGGAACCGCGCACGCCCCAGAAGCGCAGCCGCGTGGAAGGCGGCGTGAATTCCGGGAGTGGCCCGGTCGGCGGGGCTGCCGCCACTCCGGGCATGACACGGTCGATGACTTCACGCAGCTTTTCCCAGGAGATTGGTTTGACCAGGTATTCGTCAGCTCCCGCCTCCAGCGCGCTCTTGCGGTCGACTCCGTAGTCCCGGCCGGAGACGATAATGATTTTGCTCCGTTCCAGATGCTGGCGAATGGCGCGACAAACCTGAAAGCCGTTCACTTTCGGCATGAGCAGATCGCAGAGGATCAGCTCCGGTCGCTTCTCCAGCGCGAGGCTGATGCCCGCCTCTCCGTCGCCGGCTTCGAGAATGCTCCACTCGTCCCGCGCGAAAAGTTCCGCCGTGGTGCGACGGCTTTCGGCATCATCTTCGATCAACAGGACGGTAGCCATTGGTAGCGAGCCGATTCTTCACAGACGGCGGCAGGAAACAAGCGGGAATTGCTGGCCTGCGTTTAGCGGCCGACACGGTCGCCTCTACACTTTCGTTAGGGGCGCGGAGTGGCTTTCCAGCGCAGCTCCGGCTGCAGGTTCACCTCCTGCGGGGAAACCTCGAAACCCGACCGCCCGGAGCAAATAGGAAACGCCCTCCCGGCTCTCCATCGTCTCTTTCAGGCTGCGAGCGAAGACTTCGATGTATTCCTTGTAGGACTCGAGCGCGAGGCGGCCGTCAGCATAATGAGCCGCGAGCGATTCGTCGTGATTATCGATCAAGTCGATCAGGGCCCGGCGCAATTGCTGGCGCATCTGCGGGTCGACCACGATCTTGAACGGGCTCGCGCCAGGATCGGCCACCGCCGGCGCATCGCGCGGGGGCGCGGGCACGAGTTGGAAGTCGGGCGTCTCCATCTGTGGCTTGTCGTTAGGCACAGGACTAGAAGAAAATCGGGATGATCAATATGGCGACAATGTTCACCACCTTGATCATGGGATTGATCGCGGGACCAGCGGTGTCCTTGTAAGGATCTCCCACAGTATCACCGGTAACCGAGGCGGCGTGGGCGAAGGAACCTTTGCCGCCGAGATTGCCTTCCTCGATAAATTTCTTGGCGTTATCCCACGCGCCGCCGCTTGAGGTCATGGCGATGGCGACGAACAATCCGGTCACGATCGTGCCCACGAGCAGCCCGCCGAGGACGACCGGCCCGAGTTGCGGAATCACCGCGACCGCAACCACGAAAGCAACCGGGAGGAGCGCCGGAATGATCATCTCGCGCAAGGCCGCCTTGGTCACGATATCAACGCAAACGCCGTAGTCCGGTTTGTCTTCACCCCGAAGAATGCCGGGCTTGGCGGTTAATTGCCGGCGCACTTCGCGCACGACCGCGCCCGCTGCCTTGCCGACGGCGTCCATGCTGAAAGCGGTGAACATGAAAGGCAGCAAACCGCCGATGAAGAGGCCAATAATCACCTTCGGTTCCGTGAGCGAGAACTGGAAATTGAAAGCGCGACCGGCCTCCGCAAAATGGGCGCGCAATTCCTCCACGTAGGAGCCGAACAAGACCAAAGCGGCGAGGCCGGCCGAGGCGATGGCGTAACCTTTGGTCACGGCCTTCATCGTGTTGCCAACCGCGTCGAGGTCGTCGGTCACGCCCCGCACTTCCTTGGGCAGGTCGCTCATGACGGCGATGCCGCCGGCGTTATCCGTGATCGGACCGAAGGCATCGAGGGAAATGATGATACCGGCCATCGAGAGCATGCTCATGACCGCGATCGCGATCCCATAAAGACCGGCGAAATGAAAGCTAAAGAGAATGGCGAGGCCGATGAAACCAACCGGCAGCGCAGTCGCATGCTGGCCAATGGCGAGCCCGGCGATGATGTTGGTCGCGTGTCCGGTCTCGGAAGCCTTGGCGATCTTGCGCACCGGGCCGTAGCTCATCGAGGTGTAGTAATTTGTGATCACGACCACGATGCCAGTCATGAGGAGGCCGACGAGCGAGGCGAAATAAAGGTCGTTAGGCGTGCGCAGGGCATCGGCGATGACGACCCCATCTGGAAATAAATAATGGGTCGCAGGCCAGAAGAGCACGGCCGAGACGATCGCACTGGTCATGACGCCGCCCATGAGGGTGTTGCCCGGTTTGCCGTCGCTGAAGTTGACGAAGAGAATGCCGCAGATCGCGCCGAGGACGGAGATTCCGCCGAGAACGAACGGGTAAACGATCGCCGCCGGGACGTTGACCAGGGTGAGGGCCCCGACCAGGATGGCGCCGATCAAACTGACGGCGTAGGTCTCGAAAACGTCCGCCGCCATGCCGGCGCAATCGCCCACGTTGTCGCCCACATTATCGGCGATCGTCGCCGGATTCCGCGGATCATCTTCGTCGAGCGTGTTCTCGATTTTCCCGACCAAGTCCGCGCCGACGTCGGCCGCCTTGGTGTAAATGCCACCACCCAGTCGGGCGAAGACACTGATGAGACTGGCGCCGAGCGCGAGGCCGATGAGACTGCGGACGGCCGCTTCGTGTCCGATCATTTTGCCCGCGACCGTGTAGAAAATTCCGACGGAAAGAAGAGCGAGACCGACGACGAGCAAGCCCGTGACCGCGCCGCCGTTGAAAGCGACTCGCATGGCGGCGGTCCGCGAATGAGTGGCGGCCTGGGTGGTGCGGGTGTTCGCCAAAACAGCGATCCGCATTCCGATGAAGCCAGCCGCGAGCGAACAGACGGCGCCGACCACGAAACCAATCGCGGTCGGGTGATCCTTGAAGAAGAAGAGCAGGATGAAGATCAGCGCTGCGATCGCACTGATGGTGATGACCTGGCGATTGAGATAAGCCTTGGCACCTTCCTGGATGGCACCGGCGATTTCCTGCATGCGGGCATTGCCGGGGGAGGCGTTGATTACTTTGAAGATAAGGAAGAAGGCAAAGACCAGACCCGCGGCCGCGCAGAGCATCGAAATAGTGATGCCGGAGGAAAGAAAAGATAAGGCTAATAGCGTCATAAATGGGTCCCGGAGAGAGGAAGGCAGGACATTAGGAAGTTTTGCGGGGGTGGCAACCGCTTTGTCTTCGCCTGTAGACGCTCGCTCTGCGAAGCGCGGGAGGAACCAATGCTCCACCGCATACCTTCCTTCCGAGCCGGTGCCCGCGCCTCCCAGAGGGAGGCGTCTACAATCGCGGAAGGCCGGAGCGCTCTTCGCGCCTCGCCTGTAGACGCTTCGCTCTGCGAAGCGCGGCAGTAAGCAATGCTTCACCGGACATATTCCCGCCGGGTCAATGCCCGCGCCTCCCAGAGGGAGGCGTCTACAACTCAAAGACGGAGCGCAGCCGGCGCAGGAAGGTGGCGCGGTACTCGCGCGCCGCCTGTTCCTGGGCCAATCCCTGTTCGAGATTCTTGAGCAGACCTTCGGTTTCCATTTTGCGGGTCGCGAGCAATTCGCTCAGCTGAGTCACGCAATCCGGGGCCTCCCGCAGCACCGCCGCCATGGCCGGTTGGGAAATTTCAATCACCTCGCAATCTTCCTCCGCCCGCACCGTGGCGGTGCGGCGTTCGCCGGTGAGAAGCGACATCTCGCCGAAGCAATCGCCCATCCGCAAGGAGCCGACCCGGATCATGCTCCCGTTTTGCGAAACAGAGACTGCCGCCGCACCATGGAGCAGGACAAACATGGAAGCCCCTTCCGCTCCCTGCTCGATGATCCTTTCCCCGCGCCCGAAACGGACGGTGCGCGAACCACGGATGAGATGATCCACCTGCTCGCCGGTCAGACAGTTAAAGAGCGGCTCACCTTCCAGGATCGCCTTCGTCTGGTTGTGCTGTTCGTGCGGCTTGATCGGCGTTCTGCGATTGATCTCGAGGGTGCGAATCGGGAACGGAATGGTGATGCCCTGGCGCTTAAACTTGTACCAGATATTGGTCCGGATGGCGTCGCAGACGTTGTTGAACTCGCTGTGATTCAGCATCCAGAACTTGATCTCGTAGCTGATCGCGAAGTCGCCGAAATCCTTCAGGAAAATCCTGGGCGGCGGTTCCTTTTGCACCCCCTCCGCCTGGAGCGTGGCCTGGAGGAGAGCGTCCTTGACCTTGTTCGGCGGCGCGCTGTATTCGACCCCGACCAGGATCCGCATGGCGTGAAGTTGCTGCGGATAATGGAGGTTGATGATCGTTTGCCTAACGATCTCGTTGTTCGGGATGTCGAGGTAAATGGCGTCGTTTGTGCGCAGACGAGTGGAGCGCCAATTGATCTCCATGACCTCGGCGAAATGGTCGCTGACCTGGAGCCAGTCGCCTACTTTGTACGGCTTGCTGATTTGGAGTGACATCCCGGCGATGACACCGCCAAGGAGATTCTGGGTCGCAAAGGCGAGGATGATGGCGGCCGCTCCCGAGGTGGCGAGGAGACCGCGCAATTCGCGCTCCGCGTGATAGCCAAAGCTCAGGACGAGCAGGAGCGCGATGAGGAAAATGACGAGCGCGACCAGCTCGCGGAGGAACTTGGGAATGACGGTCTGGCGCCGTTGCTCGAAATAGAGATCCCAGAGATAACGGTCGACCAACCCGATCACGACCGCAGTGCTGAGGAGAATAACCGAGGCGCCGACATGGTTGCGCCAGCGGAAATCCATTCCGTAAACCCAGGCGGCCGCGTAAAAGCCGAGCGCAAGGGAGAAGAGCTGGAAGAAAATGCCGAACGGCACCCCGGCCCGGCGTTTCAGAAGACGCCCGATCGAGAGAGTAAGGAGAAAAGCCGCGATGAAGACCGCGATCGTCGCGACCGATCGTTGCGCATCAGCCAGGGCCAGCATTCGTTAGGGAAGAGGATAGCAGAGAAAAACGCAGGCCGACAAGCATGGAGCGGCGATCAGTCGCCCGGGGCACTACCCCGCAATTGTTTGCGCGCCGCGGATTAAGCTTCGTCTTCGGCGTCGCGGTGGATGAGGTTTACCGTCTCAACCAGGAACCAGATCTCACGCGGCCGGCGGCCAGATCACGAGACAAATCCAGCCGGCGAGGAATAAAAGGCCGCCCAGCGGGGTAATCGCGCCGAGCCATTTTATGTTCGTTAGGGCAAGGAGATAGAGGCTGCCGCTGAAGATTAAGATCCCCGCGATAAACAAGCCCGAGGCGGCGCGGCTCGCCGCGGGCAACGCCGCCAGGACGAGCAGCGCGAGCGCGTGGAGGAAATGATAGAGCACGGCAGTTTTCCACACTTCGGTCGTGTCGTTGGCCTGGAGGGTGGCCTTGAGCGCATGCGCGCCGAAAGCTCCCAATGCCACCGCGAGGAAGCCAAGCCCAGCCGCAGCACGAAAGAGGACGGTGTTCATTCACCGAAGCTGACGCTCGTCCACGCATTGCGCAACCGGGCGGACCCAATCCCGGCGCCGCCGCGACGCGACCGGGCTTTCGGCTAACAACGATCTGGAGGCAGCCATCCTGGCGACACTCGCGGCCGGCAAATGGTGACGCAATTCTCGACCCGCCATTTCCCAGCCGCCGCGTGCCTAACGACTCGCTATGCCATCGCTTTCTCTTCGCAAAGGAAGACCCAGCAAAACAAGCTCGAATCAGTCGATCTCGTCCCGACGGAACCGCGTGAATCGGCACTTTAAGTCATGATCGGTGGCATCATTGTCAGCGGGTCGGATTGCAGCGCTTCCACCATGGTGATCCGGGCGATCGGTCTGTCGCTGGGCGATTTCGGAGTCGACGATCCGCTGCTAGATCCCACCCTGGAACTGCGCGACCTTTCCGGCGCCCTCCTGGCCTTCATTGGTAACTGGAAGGACACCCAGCAAAGCGAGCTGGAGGCCTCTGGTCTGGCACCGAGCGACAACCGCGAATCAGCCATCCAGATTGCCCTTGGGAGCGGGCTCTATACCGCTGCCGCACCAGTTGGCCTAACGAATCGACAATAAATGACCGGAGGGGAGTCGAAATGTCATTTTTTCGAAGCCCGACGATCGCGAGGCGGCGTCGCAGATCGCACTCGGACCCTATGCTGCGATCGTGCGCGGGGCGGGCGAGACCATTGGCGTCGGCTTGGTCGAAGCTTATAACCTCGAGCGAGCGCGCCTCTCGTCGCTTCGACCACCCCGCTAATCGTTAGGCTTCAAGAGCGTGACCCTGCGATTACGAATCAACAAGCGAGCGTTTATCGCTCCTCGGTTTGCTCCCGCGATTGCTGCACCTGATTCGCAACTTCGTGCGCACGATCCAGCGAATGCTTGGCCCAGTTATGTTCCGAGACTTGGCGCGGCGCGGTCATCGCAGATGTCGTCTCCCCCACCGTGGGCTGAGCGGGAGCCGCAGTCTGATGATTATGCCGCTGCCAAACGAAAAGCGCGATCACGCTCAAGACCAGCACGAGGAAAGTTTTCATAAACCTGATGAAGAGCACTGTTCAGGCCACTGCGGAAGCAGCTTTCTCCAGCCGCTTTTGGGGCGTCCGGTCGCCCGCCGAGGAACGATTACTTTTTATGCATTCCCCGAACAACGGGGACCGTACGGAAAAAATCACCATCAAATCATCATGAAAAAACTCGTAGCCTATTCCTTCGTTGCCGCGACGGCGGCGCTTCTCTCATTGGCCAGCCCGGCAAAGGCTGGGATCCTCACGTTAGACAACGGCAGCCCGACCTATACGCCACCGGCAAATTTTTCGGATAACACCCTTATCGTCAATACCATCGTCGTCGGCGGGTTGATCGACATCACTGGTACGACCACCGTCACACCGGCCGAGGGAAATACTGCCACCATCGCGGTCAGCGGAAGTTATTCCGCCGAGGCGGGGGAGATATTCTCCATTGCCTATAAGTTTGCCGCCGATAACAACACCGGCGCTCCCATTACCTATACTCTTAACGGTTCCGTCTCCGGATTGCCGATTCCGCCCATCGACGGGACTATCGCACCCGGCTTGCACGTTTATGAAGGCACGGCGCAGCAGCCAACGCCCTTTCCGTTTCCGGCTGCGGGAAATTTTTCGGGCGAATTGCTCCTGACCTTCAGCTCAGGTTCGCCGACCCCAAGCAACGCTCCTTCCGCTGCCGCTCCCGGCACGCTCGACCTGACGGTGCAGCAAATCGATTTCAAACTCGATGTGCTTCCCGCTTCGGTTCAGCAGCCGGCGGAATCGCAGAACATTTCGACCCGTGCCAATGTCGGCACCGGCGATAATGCGCTGATCGGCGGTATCATTATTACCGGAACGAACACCAAACAAGTCGTCCTCCGCGGCGTTGGACCTTCGCTGGGCGTGACGGGCGTAAGCGGCGTATTGGAAGATCCGATTCTTGAACTCTTCGACATCGACGGCAATCTCATCGCGACGAACGACAACTGGATGGATAACAGTGCGGCCGATCAAATGATCCTGACCGATAACAATCTCGCGCCAACCGAGAATGCGGAATCTGCCCTCGTCGCAAATCTCGATCCCGGCGCCTACACCGCGATCGTTCGCGGCGTCGGCGACACTACCGGCGTGGCTTTGGTCGAAGCTTATGATCTCGACAACGGCACGACGGATTCGAAGCTCGCCAACATCAGTACGCGCGGCTTTGTCCAAACGGGTGACAACGTCATGATCGGTGGCTTCATCCTCGGCGGTGGCGGAGGCGGTATCGCTCAGGTCATTGTTCGTGGCATTGGCCCTTCGCTCACCAATAATGGCGTGAGCGATGTCCTGGCCGATCCGTTTATTGAAGTGTTTGATCAGGATGGAAACTCTCTCGCCTCCAACGACAACTGGATGGACGATGCCAACATGGACTCTGTCGTCACAGCCGGGCTCGCACCGACCGACCCGAATGAGTCGGCGCTTTATCAAGTCCTGCCGGCGGGTGCCTACACTGTCATCCTGAGCGGTGTGGGTGACACGAGTGGCGTCGGCTTGGTCGAAGCCTACGACATCGACGGAACGATGGCG
>JBKJNW010000141.1:0-5491 GCA_046593335.1 Chthoniobacterales bacterium
GACGGCCGCCGGAAAATCAAGGTGATCGAGATCGTGCCAAACCAAATCATCACGCGGCAGGCGCTGGAGAATCCGAAAGTGGTCGGTGGCAAAGTGGTCTCGGACCCAGCGTGCGACATTCTCAAGCTGGTGGTGCTCGAGCGGCATCGGGCGACGGGGAACGTCGGCGTCGGTTTCGTGCGGGGCTTTGGACTGCAGCGCGGGGCGCTCGCTTCGACGGTGGCGCACGACGCGCACAACGTGGTCGTGGTGGGGACAAACGACGATGACATCGGGTTTGCGGTTCGCGCGCTGGAGGAAATGGGCGGCGGGCAGGTTGCGGTCGCGGACGGAACAATCGAGGCCGCGCTGCCTTTGCCGATCGCCGGCCTCGTCTCTGATCAACCGCTCGAGGCCGTGATCGAAAAAATCGCCGCGCTTAACGCCGCTGCCAATTCGTTAGGCTGCCAGCTCCCGGCGCCGTTCATGTCGCTCTCTTTTCTCAGCCTCTCGCCCATCCCAGCGCTGAAACTGACCGATCAGGGACTGGTCGATGCGGTGGCGATGAAACTGACGAGTCTTTTCGAAGAGTAGCGGTGGCTTTTTCAGGCGAGGTGTTTTTCTTGAAGATCATTGCGGCGAGGGCGCCGCAATGGGCACGCGAGGGCGCGTGCGCTCCCCGGAATTGAAGCGGCGCGCAATCTCAGCGCGCGGGTGACGGAGGCGACGATTCGCCACGCGTGCTGCGCGGCCAGGCGACTCATGATTTCGCAAAAAAATTCGCGCGCAAGAGACGCTGGCATCAGCCAATAGGCCAGCACCGTGGACGAGCGAAGCGGCTGCGACATAAGGCGACTTCGCATGAAATTCTGCGGGCCGCGAGTAGCGTCCTGCCATGCCGACCAATGTCCTCGGGACTGATTTACGTGCCTGCTGTTCTAATCCGGTGACCGGTTTCTATCGCGACGGTTATTGTCGGACCGGGCCGGAGGATACCGGCCTGCACACGGTTTGCGCGGAGATGACACGCGACTTTCTCGATTACTCGGTCCTGATGGGGAACGATCTGGTCACGCCGCATCCGGAATGGGGATTTGCCGGTTTGGAACCGGGCGATCGCTGGTGCATCTGCGTTTCGCGCTGGAAACAGGCACTCGAGCGCGGGATGGCGCCGCCGGTCGATCTCGAGGCGACGCACTCGTCGGCGCTGGAGTTTGTCTCGCTCGAGGAATTAAAGGCGCACGCGGTGAAATAATCGGCCTAACGACGCCGGCCGCGCACTCCCATCGCGCCGAGGAGCGAACGCGTGAGAGTGCCAGTGATGTTGACCGCGACGCTGCGAATGACGCTGCGGGCGACGGTGCTCCCGAAAATCTCGCTCAGCACGTTCGGTTGGGCCGGAGCCGGGGCCGCCGCCGGACGGGCGTAGGGCACCCCGGTCGCGACCGGCGGCGCAGCTTCTTCTTCTGTCCCAAGTGCCTTGGAAAGTTCGGCGCTGCGCGGGGCAGCGGCACCGGGAGTGAAGGTCCGGCGGGTCGCGCCCGCGACATTCTGCGCCTGTTCGGGAGATGCGGCGGTCGCGATTTTCCCGCCCAGAATCTCGTAAGCGCTCTGGGCATCGAGGGTGGTGTTGTATTTCTGCGCGATCTCGGAGCGATTCACAATCTCCTGTAATTCGTTAGGCTCAAGCGGGCCCATCCGGGAACGCGGTGCACAGAGAACGGTCGCGGCCAGCGGGGTGGGAATGCCGCGCTCGTCGAGGACAGTGACAAGAGCTTCACCGATCCCGAGATCGGTCAGCAACTGCTCGGTGTTGTAAAATTCCGTTTCCGGATAGTTGCGTGAAACCGCCTTGATCGCGGTCCGGTCCCGGGCGGTAAAGGCGCGAAGGGCGTGCTGCACTTTCATCCCGAGCTGCCCGAGGACGTCGTCCGGAATGTCGGTCGGCAGCTGGGTGCAAAAGAAAATGCCGACGCCCTTGGAGCGGATCAGTTTGATGACGGTCTCGATTTCGTCGAGGAGCGATTTCTCGGCGTCGTCGAAAATGAGATGAGCTTCATCGATGAAGAGAACGAGCTTTGGTTTTTCCAGGTCGCCTACTTCCGGCAAAGTGGCGTAGAGCTCGGCCAGCATCTGCAGCATGAAGGAGGAGAAAAGTTTCGGCCGATTCTGCATGTCGGTCAGGCGTAGAATGGAGATGCCACCGAAGCCGTCGACCACCCGCATCAGATCAGCCATCTCGAAGGAGGGCTCGCCGAAGAATTCCTCCGCGCCCTGCTGCTCAAGCTCGATCAGCTTACGCAGAATGAGCGCGGTCGAGGTGGTCGGAACGAGCCCGTATTCCGCCGTGACGTTGGCCTTGGCTTCGCCGGTGATATATTCGAGAACCTTCTTAAAGTCCTTCAGGTCGAGGAGCGGCAGATGTTTGTCGTCGCAGAATTTGTAAACGAGCGCGACCAAGCTCGACTGCGTTTCGTTCAGGCCGAGCATGCGGGAGAATAGGAGCGGCCCAAACTCCAGCACGGTCGCGCGCAAACGCGCGCCGGGCTCGCTTGAAAGAGTGAGAAATTCCACCGGGTAAGCGCTGGGCGACCATTCCGTGCCGATTTTTGCGTGGCGCTCGGTGATTCGGTCGGAAGGCGTTCCGGCCATCGCCAAGCCGCTAAGATCGCCTTTGATATCCATGAGCAACGTCGGCACGCCGGCCTCGGAGAGCTGCTCGGCCATCATCTGCAGCGTCTTGGTTTTCCCGGTGCCCGTCGCGCCGGAGATGAGGCCGTGCCGGTTCATGGTGCGCAAGGGCAACCGGATTGGGGCCTCGGGGAAAACTTTGCCATCGCGGGTGGCGGCCCCGAGCAAAATCGCTTCGCCCTCAAATGAATAACCACCCTGGATGGTGGGCACGAAGTCGTTCTTGCTCATGGAGGCAGAGGATAGTTTTGGGCCCTCTGCTACGCAAGCCGCTCGATTTGCCCATCTAATCCTGAGGCGTGGCAACGGCCGATCCAATGCCCACGCTACAGGCAGATGGCGATCTCCGCTCGTGCCGGGCCAACTGGGTAATTTGGCACCTGCCGAGCCGCTGATCTCGTTATTGCTCCCAAGCTTCCTTGGAGGAAGCCTTGGGCAGAACCCAGCCTGAAACATCTTGACGAAAATGACAGGTCTTGTGCATTCTGATTACGGAATTCAAGGCACCGCAGCATCCGTTTCTAGGTGCGTTTCCTCCTCACTTCTAATTTATGGCACCTAAAAAACATCCAGTCATCATCCTTGGGGGCGGACCTGCGGGCGCAGCGACGGCGATGTATCTGCTCCGGAAGGGCATCACACCGGTCATTATCGAACGCGACGAGCATCCTCGTTATCATGTCGGCGAGTCGTTGACCGGGGCCAGCCAGATCGCCCTGCGAGAGCTGGGCCTGGGACCGGCGCTTGATGCGCAAAACTACCCGGTGAAGCATGGGGCTGTTTTTTACGGACCGGATGGCAAGAACGATTTCTGGGTCGGCCTCGTCCGGCGCGATGAAAAACATGAACAGGTGCCTAACTACACTTGGAACGTGATGCGGAGCTCGTTCGACAAGATTCTTTTCGACGCGGCGATCGAGCGCGGCGCAATCTGGATTAAAGCCACGGCGGTTTCCCCCATCACGGAGAAGGATGCGGTGGTCGGACTGACCATTCGCACCCCGGACGGAGCGACGGAAAAGCTTTACTGCGAAGTTTTGGTCGATGCTTCCGGGTGCGCCACTTTCCTGGCCAACCACCGCGTTACCGGCAAAAAAGAACCGGGCGCTTCGGACAAGCAAATCGCCTTGTTCACCCAATTCGCGAACACGGTGCGGGATGACGGCGACGACCTCTCGAAGCAACCCGGGAACACGCTGCTTTACTATCAGGCGAAGCATTACTGGGCCTGGTTCATTCCGGTAAACGACGAAATCACCAGCGTCGGAGTCGTTTTTCCGACCGCTTATTTCAAGAAAACCGGGATGACGAAGGAGCAGATGATGCTGAATGAATGCCGGAACATGACACCGGTGCTTTCGGAGCGGCTGCCCGATCTCACTCCGCAGGAGCCGATCCACGCCATTCCAAATTTCTCTTATCGCGTGCGCGACTACACCGGCAAAGGCTTCCTTTGCATCGGAGACGCGCACCGCTTCATCGATCCGATTTTCGCCTACGGCGTTTATTTTGGAATCCAGGAGGGCAAATTCGCGGCTGACGCAATCGCGGCGCATTTCTCCGGCGAGATTAAGACAAACGGCAACCCGTTTGCCGATTTCGAAGCCCTTTGCGACGAAGGCAACGATGTGGTCGAGGACGTGATCGGCGTGCTCTGGGAATACCCGCTCGCTTTTCAGCGCATCGTGACCTGGCGCGATAAGGTCGATTCGCTCGATCTCCTCGCCGGCCGAATCTATGGCGAAGAAGCACGCAAAAATCCGGCTCGGCTCGCCATGCGGAAGTTGATGGCGACCCGGGAACGCGAGTGGGCAGAAGCTGCAGCGGCCAAGCGCACGGCCGGCAGCCCGCAATTCGCCTCGGCCGCCTAGCGAAATCCCGGACCGGCGCTTTTCTCGCGGCAACCCGTGCGTAAATTCGCCGGATGCCGCGCAGGCCATCATTACGGAACGAGCGAACGGGTTCGAACGGGATCCTGTTTTCCATCGTGCTCATCGACCAAACGCCGCTGCGTGAGCGAGCAACGGAAGAGTGCTCGGCCGCGATGGCGCGGCTGGAAGAGGCGCGCGCGGGCTGGCACCATTTCGAACGAAAAGATAAGCCGGCCTTTGCACGCTGGCGGGCGCGCGAATTTGGAACGCTGCTTAGCAGAGCGCGCGAGGTTGAGATCCAGATCCGCGATCATCAGACGCTCATTCACGAAGTAGAGATGGAAATGCGGCGCGGATTTCAGGACGCGCATCGCGCTTATCAACGGGTCATGTTCCGCCACGCCAATCCCATGGCCGAACCCGCCGAAGAAAAGACCGAAGCAGATCACGCCGGTAACGGCGCGGCCCGTAAGCTGACCGATTTCGAAAAGGAAGCGCTCTTTCAGGACTGGGTGAAACGCTCGTTAGGCACAAATCCCGACAAGATGGATGATGATGCTTACTCGGCCTCGTTCGAGGCTTTTAAATCGCACATGTTCCGGCCCGCGGCGGAGGAGTCGCCGCCGCCGCACGTTCCCCCGCGGTCGGTGCGAGAGCACGCAGCCGGGCCAGCAGAATCGCCGTCGGAGATCGAATCCGCCGCGGAAGTAGATGCGCGGGTGAAGGAACTCTATCGCCGACTCGTCCGGCGCTTGCATCCCGATCTGCGGGCGGATGGGAGCGCGGCTGTCTCCGCGCTTTGGCACGAAGTGCAGGAGGCATATGCGGCGAGCGATGTCGCGCGGATGGAAATCCTGCTGGCCTTGAGCGGGATTGAGCTGAGGCGCACTGCCGACCAGTCGCTTTCGCAAATGCAGGCCGTGCGGACGGAGCTCGAGCGCTCGCTCCGG
>JBKJNW010000255.1:0-6441 GCA_046593335.1 Chthoniobacterales bacterium
TGTCGTAGCGCCCGTAGCGTTTTCGACAGCTCTTGCGCGCCCCACGCAGATGTTCGTGCAGGTTGCCTCCGCTTCGCAGATCCCGCCAGATGTGGCGATAGATCGTCTCGTGGCTGATCGCCAGCTCCCTCCGCAATCTCAGGTGCCCGGAGACTTGTTCGGGGCTCCACTCTTCCCGCAAAAACTCTTCCACTCGCTCCCAGTCTCCGCGCCCAAACTGGCTGTTGCGCCGCGACCGATAACGCCGCGCGTGCGCCCGTTGTTGCGCGCTCTGTGCTCGATACCGTCCATCGTAGGGCGCCGCGTTGCGCTTCAGTTCCCGCCACACTGTGCTGCGATGGCGCCCAAGCTCCCGCGCGATCTCCGCCGGCTTCAGCCCCACCGTCCGCAACGCCGCCAGCGCGCTCCGTTCTTCCCCATCCAGTTGCCGATACTTCATCCCCACCTTCCGGCCACTCTTTTTCCCCCTCCAAACCTTCCTTTTTCCCTTCCCTCCACACGTCGTCCGTGTTGCACTTAGTTTGTGAATCCGCGTCCTCGTTTCGGGAAGGGCGTGGCCGGATGGAGCGGATTGCCCTCGGCGCCGCTCGCCCCACGATCTGATGCTCGCAAAGTGACGACGCGGCGCAGTGCAGGAACCGCTCGAAGTGAAGGGATTTCCGCCTTGCAATAACGTCTCCCTCGGGAATAGTGTGCGCGGGTGCTGGGGAACTCAGGCGCGTGTCTGCTCCCGGCGATCGTCCAGTTTTTGGAAAAAATGAAGCCGGCTTTCTCGTCTCTTCCGACCAGCATGCCGCCATGGAGATCGCAGACGGTCAGACTTTTGTCCGTTTCCCAGCCACACGAGGCGGAGTTTCCTCCGGCTGCGCAGACTGCTCTTGAGCTGCTTGAAGCGACCTTTCGAGGTCGGCGCGCCATGGACCGTGCATCGCATGATGCGCTCCGCCCACCAACTAACTGGTTTAATACCGAGGATCATTATGAAATCTCAATCCCCGGGGAGAAACTCACGGCGCCCGCGTCGTGGGGGTTCCCGACGGCGGTTCGACACGCGCGACGAACGCGTGGTGTCGAAGGCTCCCGCAAAAAAGAGCTTTTGGCAGAAAATTACGGCCTTCTTCGGAGCCGCCTATAGTCCGGCAAAGTCGTCCGCGCCAGTGCGTAACGGCTCTCCCGTGGCCCGCAATGGTGCGGAGCCCCGGATGGCGCGTCCGACGCGCAAATCTGAGTCGGTCGAGGTGACGACGCCGCGTCTCTACGTGGGCAATTTGTCCTTCGAAGCGACGGAGAGCGATCTCTTCGAGCTCTTCAACGGCGTCGGCCAGGTGCAGAACGCGGAGGTGGTGACCTACAAGCATAACGAACGCTCGAAGGGTTTCGCCTTTGTCCAGATGCAAACGGTCGAAGAAGCGAAGCGGGCGGTGGCGGAATTGCACGACAAGGATTTTCTTGGCCGCAAGCTGGTGGTGAGCGGCGCGAAATCCGACAGTCATTCGCGCGACGAATAAGTTGACGTTCTTCGAAACCGGGAGATCAGGGTGGCCACGCGGCGCCGGGTCTCCCGGTTTTTGTTTTTAACCGCAGAGGACGCAGAGTGCGCAGAGATGGGATGGAATCAGATTCTCTCTTCTTTCGGCACTGCTGATTGATTGAAAGGCGCATTCTTCATCGTGGGGCCGACGGCGAGCGGAAAGTCCGAGCTGGCGGCGGATGTGGCCGCTCGTTGCGGCGCGGAGGTGGTGAACGCGGATGCGTTCCAGATCTATCGCGGGCTGCCGCTGCTGACCGCGCGACCGGATGAGGCGACCTTGCGCAAGGTTCCGCATCATCTGGTCGGGGTGTTGCCGCCGAGTGAGGAGATGAGCGCGGCGAAATTTCGCGAGCTCGCGCTGAGCGCGATCCAGGAAATCAACCGGCGCGGCAAGCTGGCGATCGTGGCAGGCGGGAGCGGGCTCTATCTCAAGGCGCTAACGCATGGCCTGGCCCCGCTCCCGGCTGTCGACCAAAAGTTGCGCGCGGAGCTGGACGCGCTCTCGCTCGAGGAATTGAACACGCGGCTGCTCGCGGTCGATCCGTTAGGCGCAGAAACGATCGATCGGAAAAACAAGCGCCGTCTCGTTAGGGCGCTGGAGATTTTTGCCCAGACCCAGCGGCCCGCTTCGGAGCAACGGCGGGAGTGGTCGCGGGATGCAACCGAGCTGCACGGCGTTTTTGTTTTTCGCGAGCGGGCGGAGCTTTACACGCGGATCGATCGCCGGGTGGAGGAAATGTTTCAGGAGGGAGTGGCGGCGGAGGTGGCAGCTCTCGGGCCGGTGAGCGTGACGGCGGCGAAGACGCTCGGGCTGGAGCAGGTTCGTCTCTTTTTGAAAGGAAAAATGAGCGCGACGGAATGCGCGGCGGCGATTCAGCAGGCGACTCGCCGCTATGCCAAAAGACAGTTGACCTGGTTTCGGCGGCAACCTAGTCTCGAATTACTGAATTTGTCTCTGTTAAAGGATCACGCAGCCGCCGTTGATTGGATCCTGCAAAAGGTTTCCCTTTTGCCACCCCTGGAATGATCGAGATCAAGCCGAAGCGAAGCCAGGAACGCGCCCTTCTTATCGGACTCGAGAAAGACGGCATCTCAAAATGGGATCTGCGCGATTCGCTCGATGAATTGCGCGAACTGGCCAACTCCGCCGGCGCTCACGTGGTCGACACCGTCACGCAAAAACTGCCGAAGCCAACCGCGCCCTTTTATATCGGCAAAGGCAAGGCGGAGCTGATCAAGGAATCGTTTCAGGATCAGCAAGTCACCTCGGTCATTTTCGACAACGAACTTTCCCCGGCGCAGGGGCGAAATTTGGAGAATCTCTTTTCGCGAAAAGTGCTCGATCGCACCCAGCTCATCCTCGACATCTTCGCCCAGCGCGCCCGGAGCCGGGAAGGGCGACTGCAGATCGAGCTCGCGCAGCTGCAATACCTCCTCCCGCGCCTAACGAGAATGTGGACGCATCTTTCGCGCCAGACCGGCGGGATCGGGACCCGCGGTCCGGGTGAAACCCAGCTCGAGGTCGATCGCCGCCGCGTCCAGGAACGTATCGCCCGCCTCGAGCGCGATCTCCAGGAGGTGCGCAAACATCGCGCGGTTCAGCGCCAGGGCCGGAAGCGGCACCAGTGGCCGGTCGCGGCCGTCGTCGGCTACACCAACGCCGGTAAATCGACCTTGATGAATCTGCTCACCGGCGCGGGCGTGGTGGCGGAGGACAGACTCTTTGCCACTCTCGACCCGACGACACGGAGCCTGACTTTGCCTAACAAACAGCGCGTTCTCCTGACCGACACGGTCGGTTTCCTGAGAAAACTTCCGCACACCCTGATCGAATCGTTTAAGGCCACGCTCGAGGAACTGTTGGAGGCGGATCTGCTCGTGCACGTCGTCGACGTGAGCCATCCGCGGCTGGACGAACACATGGCGGCGGTCGACACCGTGATCAAGGAAATCGGCGCCTACGGCAAACAAACGCTGGTGATGTTCAACAAGATCGACGCCGTGACCGACCGCGGGATGGTGCAGGCGCATCTGGAGAAATTCCCGGGCAGCGTCGCGATTTCGGCCCGGACCGGCGAAGGCGTGGATGAATTAATCCCGGCCCTGCAAAATACGCTGAGCTCATGGCGGCTGCGCTGCCGTTACCGGGTGCCGCAGAGCGAGTCGGCGCTGCTGGCGGAGGTGCATCGGGCCGGGCATGTGCTTGAGTTGCGGTATGGAGGCGAATTTGCGGAACTGGTCGCGCACGTGCCGCCGCAGTTGGAACAGAAGCTCGCGCCCTACCTCGACCCGGCCGTCGAGACCACGCCAGCTCCAGCCTAACGACCAGTGAAATGGTATTGGGCATGGGTCAACCGGCTCGGTCTGGCCAACCGGCCGCGGGTGCGAAAAACGATCGTGGCCGTGATCGGCACGACGGTGGTTTTGTTTGGCCTCGCGCTCATTATTTTGCCGGGGCCGGCGGTCGTGGTCGTGCCGATCGGGCTGGCCTTGCTCGCGACCGAGTTTGCCTGGGCGCGCCGGCTCATCCGGCGTGGCGGCGTCTTCTGGGGGCATGCGCGGCGGCGTTGGCGGGCAAGCCGGATGCCACAGCAGGAATCGTTAGGCCATGACCCGAAGTGAACGCACGCGAGAGCTGGTGCGGGTGTTGCCGAAGGTTTATCCCGACGCCCATTGCGAGCTCGATTTCAAGACGCCGCTGCAACTGCTGGTCGCGACCATCCTTTCCGCGCAATGCACCGACAAGCGGGTCAACCTCGTCACGCCGGCGCTTTTCAAACGCTATCGTTCGGCGGCGGCGTTTGCCACCGCTTCACCGGCGGAGCTGGAGAAAGCGATCCAGTCGACCGGATTTTTTCGGAACAAGGCTAAAAGTATCCGAGGGGCCAGTGCGGCGATTGACGAAAAGCATGGCGGCAAGGTCCCGCAGACCATGGCGGAGCTGCACGCTCTGTCCGGGGTTGGTCGGAAGACGGCGAATGTGGTGCTGGGCAACGCTTTTCAAAAAGACGAAGGCATCGTCGTCGATACCCACGTGGCGCGGTTATCGCAGCGCCTCGGCCTAACGAAACAAACCGACCCGGAAAAAATCGAGCGCGAACTGATGAAACTGGTGCCGCGCAAGGATTGGACGAACTGGAGCCATTGGCTCATCTGGCACGGCCGGCGTCGTTGTTTTGCGCGCAAACCGGATTGTCATCACTGCGAACTCCTCGACCTCTGCCCATCCGGGCCGAGATTTATTCGTTCGGGCGAAGCGCGCCCGTTAGTGTGAGTTTACTTTGCGGCCGACTTTTTCGACCGTCGCGGCCGTACGCTCAGAGCGGCGGCGCAGCCGCTCGAACTCTTTTTGGACCTTGTCCAGATCCTCGTCGGAGAGAGCCTCAAGATCCATCAGGCGATTGCGGGCTCCGTCGACGCTGCGAATGAGCTCGTCGAGCTTGAGCTGGGTCGCCTTGGAGTCGCGGTTCTGGGTGTTTTGGATGAGGAAGACCATCAGGAATGTGACGATGGTGGTTCCGGTGTTGATGATGAGCTGCCAGGTATCGGAGTAAGCGAAAATATGACCGGTCAGACCCCAGACGACGATGATCGCGACCGCGCCCATGAAGGCCCAGGCGGTCCCAAGGACTGCGGAGATCTTCCGCGCCGCGACCCGGAAAGCGTCCTGAACCCGGCAGAAGACATTCCGCTCGTCCTTTTTCTCGCTCGTTTTGCGGTTGTTGGTTTTCTTGGCGATAGCAACTATGGATCGCGTGACCGGCACTCCTTGCGCGCCTGAGCGGGCGACTTTTTTTCCTCATGACCGAGCGGTTTGAAAATGCCCTCCATTTGGACCTCGATGGCGCCTGGGACGCAACCGCCGTGGGCTGCCCGACGCGCGATCTCCGGGGCTGGGGACCGGTCCTGCGCTTTTCCGCGCCGGCGCGGGAGATCGAGCGCTTTTATCGCGAGCAGGCGGGAGGATTGCCTCCCTTCCTGATCTATGGCTCGGGGGATTTCCATCACCTGAGCGCGCTTTGGCTGCGCCGGCTGCCCAGCCTAACGACCGTATTTTCGTTCGATAATCATCCCGACTGGGACATCCGGCCGCCGAAGTGGGCTTGTGGGGGCTGGGTCAATCGCGCGCTCGAGCTCGCCGCGGTCGAAAAGGTCAGCGTCTGGGGTTGCGGAAACTTCGAGTGCTGGTGGCCGGGCCGGATTTTTGGAAACAACCGGGCGGAGCGCGCGGGGCGGATCGAGGTCCATCCCTGGGCGGATGACCGGCCGGCCAAGGACCGGGAACGGCGCGGCGCCATCCTGCGCGAAAATTGGAGGGAGAAATTTGCCGGCGCGGTCGCGGCGCTTGGTGAGGCGCCGGTTTATGTGACGGTCGATCTCGATTGTCTGCGCGCGGACGAGGCGGCGACGAATTGGGAAAGCGGCCGCTTTACGGTTGAAGACGTGGCCTGGGCGATCGAATTGCTCGGGCGCGGGAGCCGGATCGTGGGGGGCGATATTTGCGGAGCGTGGTCGGCGCCGGTATATGCGCGGCGGGGGCAACGCTTCGCTGCGGAATTTGATCACCCGAAGCTGCCGGAGCGAGATCCTGCCGTCGTTAGGCAGACGAACCAGCGCGCGCTCGAGCGGCTGCTCCCGGTTTTAGTGTAGACGTTTCGCTCTGCGAAACGCGGGGTCGGCTTCGCTCGTGAGCCTTAGCTGAGCGAGACGAGGACAACTCCCGCGGCGATCACGATCGAGCCGATCGTTAGGCGAAGGCTCAGCTTTTCCTTTAGAATCCAGGCCCCGGCGAAAGCGATGAAGATAACGCTCAGACCTTGGAAGGGGAAGAAATAGCTCAGGTCAAAGCGCTGCAGGAGCCCGATGTTGACGAAGAAATTGATCGCGAAGGCGGCGATGGCGGCGGCGAA
>JBKJNW010000129.1:0-3344 GCA_046593335.1 Chthoniobacterales bacterium
GCGCCGCGCCAGGTCATCGGGGTCTGGCACGAGACGTTGCTCGAACCGCTCGCGCACACTCTGCTCGCGCTCGGCACAGAACACGCCTGGGTCGTCCACGGCAGTGACGGCCTCGATGAAGTGACGACGAGCGGACCGACCACCATCGCGGAAGCGCGCGACGGCAAGGTTAGTGTCTTCACCTTGGCGCCTTCGGATTTCGGTCTCGAGAGTTCGAGCGGGCTCGAGCAACTGCGCGGTGGGAATGCACGGACGAACGCGCAGTTGATTCGGTCAGTTCTGCAAAACGAAACCGGCGACCGCGCCGAAACCGCGCGCGACCTGACCTGCGCCAACGCCGCCGCGGCGATTTTCGTTGGCGGACTGGAGAGCGATCTGCGGGCCGCGACCGAACGTGCACGGGAAAGCATTCGCAGCGGCGCGGCGCTGGGGAAATTGGAAGCGCTCTGTGCGCAGCTAAATAGTCATGGAAACTAATTTTCTCGATAAAATCGTTGCGGCCCGTCGTGCTCAGGTGGAGTCGAATCGAGCGGCACTCGATGAGGCGGACCTGCGGGACCGGGCCGCACTGCTCCGGTCGGGCCAGGCGACGCAACGTTTGCGCAGCGCTCTGCGGAGTGGCAGCGACATCGCCATCATCGCCGAATTCAAACGCGCTTCGCCCTCGTTAGGCGAGATCCGGCCCGACGCTGATCCGGCGCAAACGGTCGCGCTTTATGAAGCCGGAGGCGCCGCTGCCATTTCCGTCCTGACCGAACCGCAGTTTTTCAAAGGTTCGCTTGACGATTTGCGCGCCGCGCGCGCGATCACGCGTCTGCCCATTTTGCGGAAGGATTTCATTGTCGCTGAAATTCAGATCGTGGAAGCCGCCGCAGCCGGCGCGGATGCGGTCCTGCTGATCGTTGCTGCTCTTAGCGACGAAGAACTTTCTCGTTTTCGAACGCTCGCCGAAGACCTGGGCCTCGACGCGCTGGTCGAGGTGCACGACGCGGAAGAGATGAAGCGTGCGGCAAAAAGCGGGGCAACGCTGATCGGCGTGAATAATCGCAATCTTCGCACCTTCGTCACTTCGCTCGAAACTTCGGTCGAACTGGTCGCGCTCGCGCCGCCGGACGCGACGTTGGTGAGCGAGAGCGGCATCTCCACCCGCGCCGACGTGGAACGACTCGATCGTTCGGGTTATCACGGACTCCTCATCGGTGAATCGCTCATGCGGGCCAACGATCCAGTCGCGCTGCTCGAATCACTGCGTCATGCTTGAGTTCGAGAACAAAGTCGCAGTGAAAATCTGCGGCGTGACCAATGTCGCCGATGCGATCGCCTGCGCGGCAGCCGGCGCCGACATGCTCGGGTTAAACTTTTCTCCACGCAGCCTGCGTTGTCTCGAGGCCGGGACGGCGCGGGAAATCGTGCAGGCTGTCCGCTCCCGTTTTCCGAAGCCAAAGTTGGTTGGCGTTTTCCTTGACCAGGAAGCAAGCGCGGTGGAAAAGCTGGCGGGTGAGCTCGGGCTTGATGCCGTCCAACTGCACGGCGACGAATCCGCTGATTACGTGCGCGGACTCGATGCGCCGTTTGTGATCAAGGCGCTGCGGGTCACCGGGGTTCGCCCTGACGCGGCAGCCTACGAATGCGCGGCGATTCTGCTCGATAGTTGGAGCGCGCAGGCGCCCGGTGGCACGGGCGAGACTTTTCCCTGGGCCATCGCGGCCAAGGTGCGGCCGACGGTCAACCGGCTCATCCTGGCCGGCGGCCTAACGAGCGCGAACGTGGCGGAGGCGATCCGGGAAGTGCGACCGTTTGCGGTCGATGTCTGCAGCGGGGTGGAGTCCGCTCCGGGAAGGAAGGATGAAGGCAAAGTGCGGGCATTCCTCCAGGCGGTGAAAGAATTGAACGATGAAAAAACTGCGATCCGAGCCTAACGAACAGGGTTTCTGGGGCGATTACGGCGGCCGTTTCGTAGCCGAGACGTTGATCGCGCCGCTCGAAGAATTGACGCTGGAATTTCAGACGGTGACGCGCGATCGCGCCTTTCAACGCCGACTAAAGGAACTGCAACGCGACTATTCGGGCCGGCCGACACCGTTAGGCTTCGCCGCCCGGCTGACCGAACATGCCGGTGGCGCGCGGATTTTTTTGAAGCGGGAAGATTTGCTTCACACCGGCGCGCACAAGATCAACAACGCGCTCGGGCAGGGACTGCTCGCGGCGCGGATGGGCAAACGGCGGATCATCGCTGAGACCGGCGCCGGTCAGCACGGCGTCGCGACTGCTACGGTTTGCGCGCTGCTCGGGCTCGATTGCGTTGTTTACATGGGCGCGGAGGATGTGCGTCGGCAGGAGCCTAACGTTTTGCGGATGCGTCTGCTCGGCGCGGAAGTGCGCGTGGTCGAGAGCGGTTCGCGCACGCTGAAGGACGCGATCAACGAAGCCCTGCGCGACTGGGTGGCGAACGCGCGCGAGACTTATTATCTGCTCGGAAGCGCTCTCGGGCCGCATCCGTATCCGCTCATGGTGCGGGAATTTCAAAAGGTGTTGGGCGAAGAAACGCGCCGCCAATTTCAAGCCCGCGAAAAGAAATTGCCCGACATCCTGGTTGCCTGCATCGGCGGCGGCTCGAATGCGATCGGGATGTTTCATCCCTTTATCGGCGACACGCGGGTGCGCCTGATCGGGGTGGAAGCGGCCGGCAAGGGAAAGCGGATCGGCCAACATGCCGCGCGTTTTCTGCGCGGCGGTGGCGGAAAACCGGGCGTGCTGCACGGAACGTTGAGCTACGTCCTGCAGGATGACGCGGGGCAAATTTCGAACACGCACTCCATTTCAGCCGGGCTCGATTATCCGGCGATCGGTCCGGAGCACGCCTTTCTGCGCGATAGTAAACGGGTCGAATATGTCTCGGTCGGCGACGGAGAAGCGCTCAAGGGTTTCGAGATGCTGGCGAAAATGGAGGGCATCATCCCCGCGCTCGAATCCGCGCATGCGGTCGCGTATGCGGTCCGGCTGGCGCGGACGTTGCCAAAGAGCAAGACGATCGTGGTTAATCTTTCCGGTCGCGGCGACAAGGACCTCGCCAGTGTGCAGCCGTTCGTGAGCAAAACGAAGAAGCGATGAATTCGCTACAGGAAAGTTTTGCGCGAAAGGCGTCGCAGAAGCGAGCGGGCTTCATTCCGTTCATCGTCGCCGGTGATCCGGATCTGGCGACGACGGGCAAGTTGCTGTTGGGGCTCAGTAAACTGGAGCCGGTGGCGATTGAAATTGGAGTGCCGTTCAGCGATCCGACCGCCGACGGGCCGGTGATCCAGCGCGCCACCCAACGTTCGCTCGAAAACGGGACTTCGCTCGCG
>JBKJNW010000232.1:0-5697 GCA_046593335.1 Chthoniobacterales bacterium
CCGCGGAGAGCGATTTTCCTTCGCTTGCGCGCTGCGGCCCGACCGGGAGAATGTTGGTCGCGCCATCGGAAAGATGCACGCCGGTGCCAGCGAGCGAGACAAGCATCATCTGACGCGCGAAATCGCAGGCCGGGTGCCCCATCGTTTGGTAGGCGGCGGTGATTCCGCAGCTGGCGGTATAATCGTAAACCCCAAAGTGAACGCTCTGGCAGCGGCCCTCCGCCGCCTTCACCAGCGACTGCAACGCGATCTCGCCGCGCTGGTTGATGATGGCTTGTGGAGTCTCGATCATCGGTTCGAGGCGGAGCGCGCCGTTCGTTAGGCCGGTTTTCTCTTCGACCGCCGCGAAGAGGCGAACCGCGGCCGCAACCTGCTCGGGGAGCTGAATCTTCGGGACGGTGACGACAAAGTTGGACGGCAGTTTGCCTTCCGTTGCCTTGGTTAGGGCGGTGATGAAAATGTCGAGAGTGCGCATGCTGCGCGCGCGCAGGTCTTCATTCAACGGCTTGATCCGAATGCCGACGAAAGGCGGGAGCGTGCCTTCCCGCAGCCCGCGCGCCACTTCGGCGGCGGCGCTCTCCGCATGTCCGTCCTCCTCCGCGTCCGGGCGATTGCCGTAGCCATCCTCGAAATCGAGGCGGAAATCCTCTACCGGTTCGCGTTTCAGTTTTTCAATGACGCGGTCGTAAACCGACTGCGAAAGTTGATCGGCCTGCTCCACCCCGAGCGCTCCGGCCAGGGTCGCGGCGTCGGGGGCGTATTCCTCGAGAGCGCGCAACGCGACGGCGCCGATCTTTTGCGCGGAATCGGCTTTGAAGAGATGCGCGCCGCCATAAACCGTGTGCACGGCCTGGCGCCAGTTCGATTCGCCCGGATAGCGAGACATGAACGCCCCGTTGGCCCCAGAAAGGTCGGCGCTGATTTTTTCTATCTCGTTAGGCTGGAGTGATGTTTTTGAGTTCAAGATCCTGGCGTTACTTCCGGCCTAACCAGTCGGCTGGCTGGGCGCGGGCCGAGGTTACCATTGTCGAAGATTGTTTGTCCCCGCAAAATTGTGCGGACAATTCGGCCTCGCAGCCGGCGCCCGAGATAAGGGGTGTGACGATGGCGATAATGGAGCGCCTCCGCCCGGATCGTCTCCTCCGCCGCCGGATCGACCAGGGTAAAATCGGCGTCTTTCCCGATCTTCAGCCCGCCTTTTGCCGAAATCCGGAAACGCTCCGCCACATTTTCGCTGGTGAGGCGGGCGATCTCAGGGAGGGAGATTCTTTCGCGGGCGTCGATCAGCAGCGGGAGGAGATGCTGACAGCCGGAGATGCCGCCCCAGACGCGAAAGAAGTTTCGCTCTTCTTTCATCGACCAGGGCGAGGGCGAATGATCGGAACCGATGGTCGTGACGTCGCCGAGTTGCTGCCAGAGCGCGGCCTGGTCGCTTTGCGAACGAAGCGGCGGTGCGCACTTCGCGACCGCCCCGAGGCGCGCCATGTCTTCCTCAGTCAGGAAAAGATAATGGGGGCAGGTCTCGCAGGTTACATCCAGGCCTCGCGCGCGGGCTTCTCCGACAAGGGCGACGCTGCGGCCGCAACTGACATGGACGACGTGCAACCTGCATCCGGTTTCATGGGCAAGGTCGATCGCGATTCGGATGGCAGATAATTCGGCCTCGACCGGCCGCGAGGCGAGAAAGTCGCCGACCGAGCCATGGTTAGATGGCGCGCCTAACAATTCGGAACTCTCGGCGTGAACTGCGACGAGCAGATCCAGCTCCGCGGCGCGTTTCATTCCAGCGCGCAAGGTGTCCCGATCGACGGCGGGAAAATCCTCGATCCCGCTCTCGCACATGAAAGCCTTCAGTCCGACGACGCCGCGATCGCGCAGCGTTTCGAGCTGGTCGAGATTACCTGGGACAAGGCCACCCCATAATCCAAAATCGACTAACGAATTCTGCTCGGCGGCCGCGCGTTTCGCATCGAAGGCCGGGCCGTCGATCGTCGGCGGATGCGCGTTGAGCGGCATGTCGAAAACGGTGGTGGTGCCACCCGCGGCGGCGGCACGCGAACCGGTGGCGAATCCTTCCCAATCGGTCCGGCCCGGCTCATTGAAATGAACGTGGGCGTCGATTGCGCCGGGCAAAATTTCCAGGGCGCTGGCGTCGATTTCAGTTTGCGCCGAACCGCGGAGATCTTTTTCCAGCCTAACGATTTTACCTTCCGCGATGCCGATGTCTTGCCCGCGGCCGCGCACGAGCAGATCGAAATCACTCATTCGTTAGGCAAAGTGGGAGTGGCCCAAACGCGGAACCGGCTGACGCCGCCATCGGGGAAAATATTCAGACGCAAATGCGTGCAGTCGCGGAGCGGCGAGAACTCGCGCTCGAATAAATGACGCGTGTCGGCCTGCAATTTTGTCCGGGGCAAAATCTCCTGCCACGGGGCCTGCGGGCTGGTCAGGTCAGAGATCGAGACCCCGGCGGCGACGCAGCCTTCGATCGAGCAGGTGTCGGGGTAGTTACCCTTGAAGTGATTGGTATCGACTTCGATTTTCTGGATTGCCCCGGGCAATCCAAGTTTCAGGATGATCCAATCGTGGCCCGGACCGCGCCGGCGTTTGGTTTCCCAGCCGTCGCCCATGTTGGCGGAGCGGCCGGGCATGATGAGGTTGTTCATCGAGCTGAAAAACATGTCGCTGCAAGCCAGGGGCACGCCGCCGTTTTCGACCGCGGCGAGGTCGATGAGCTCGCCCGGTTCCACTTTGCTCCAATCGCGAACGACGGTGCCGTAAACGCGTAACCGCGCCACGCCGCCATCGGGAATGATATTTAGCCGGACGTGGGTGGAGGGCGCCTCGCTGGCAATGGAGAAGAGGTTTTGCGCGCCGGGATTGAGGGGTGATTTTGGCAAAACGGCAGTCCAGGGAAGCGCTTCGGCCGCCGCGAGATCGCGCGGGAACTCGTCCGTAAGGCAGAGCGCGTCGAGCGAAGCGAAGGGCGGATGGTTACCGAGGAAATGATTGGTATCGATGTCGACCTGCTTGATGATGCCGCGCAATCCGAGCTGCACTACGCACCAATCGTGTCCCGGAGTGCGGCGCCGCCGAGTCTCCCAGCCGTCCATCCATTTCCCATGGTTGGTGTATTTGTCGGGGATGAAGATGCCGCGACCGGGCTGAAGGAGGTTTTCTTTCTCGGCGAAAAATTCGTCGTTCGCGACCAGCGCAATGCCGCCGATGCGGGCGGCGGCGAGGTCAACCAAACCAGCAGGCGTCGAGGAATCAGCTGCGCTCACGGCCGCAATTTAACTTCCGCGGTAGGTGCTGTAAGCCCATGGGCTGACCAGCAGCGGAACGTGATACTTGGTGGTGGCATCCGCGATCCGGAAATGGACCGGGACTCGGTCGAGAAATGATTTTTCGCCGAAGTAATCGCCGACGTGGAAAACGATCTCGTACTCGCCTGCCTGGCTCTCGTTAGGCGAAAGGAGAGGCGGATCTGTTCGGCCATCCTGGTTTGTCGTGACGCTTTTCACAAGCCGGCGCGGGTCCAGCGACCAGAGCTCGATTTTCATCCCGGCGGCTGGCTGGCCGTTGCGGGTATCGAGGACGTGGGTGGTCAGGCTCATGCCACCAGGTCGTGCAGACGCAAATCCGCGATTTTGCAGATCTCGCCCAGGGCGGTTTCGATCTCCTGCTCCCGGGGATTTTCCAGGCGGATGGGAAACGCTTCCAGGATCGCTTCTTTTTTATTTAATCGCGCGCAGATGACGAAGGGAAAACCAAATTTCGTCCGGTAACGTTCGTTGTATTCCCGGAAGCGCGCGCTTTCCTTAGCGGAAAGATCGGTCAGGCCGGCGCTTTTTTGTTCGGCCTGCGATTCCTTCGTCAGGGTGGCGTTGCCGACGAGGTCGGGGTGTGCCCGGATGAGGGCGAGCTTTTCATCCTCGCTCGCGGCGTGAACGGTCTGACAAAGAGCGCGGTGCAGCGCCACCAGGTCGGCGAAGGGGCGGTCCTTGAAGGTGCGGGCGGCGACCCAGGGCGAGTGCTCGAAAATGGGTCGCAAGCGGAGGGTGAATTGCTCCAAATCGAGGGCGTTGAGCTCGGCCAGCTTTAGCATCGCGCTTTCGGACTAAATGATTTAGTCCTGTGGCGCAATGGCGAAACTGATCGAACAACGATATGGAAAAGCACAGGTGCGGGTGCTGAAAATCCTGCGCGAAGGGCTGGTCCACACTATCCGTGAGATCGAGGTCTCGGCTCTTCTGGCGGGCGATTTCGAGACCTCCTACACGGCCGAGGATAACTCCAAAGTCGTCCCGACCGACACGATCAAGAACACGATCAACGTCCTCGCCAAGCAGCACCTGGCGGATGATCTGGAGCGGTTCGCGGCCCTCGTCGGCGAACATTTCGTCCGGCGCTATGAACAGGTGAAGCAGGCCACGATCGAGCTCACGGAACGGGCATGGAACCGGCTCGAAGTGGGCGGCAAACCGCATCCGCATACTTTCGTGGCGGGGAGTGAGGCGCGGCGTTTTGCCCGGGCGCTTTGCACGGCGGATGCGAGCGAGTTGAGCGCCGGCGTGCGCGACCTGGTCATTTTGAAATCGACCGGCTCCGGTTTCGAAGGATATCCGAATTGCGAATACACGACTTTGCCCGAGACGGCGGATCGGATTCTCGCGACTTCCTTTCGCGCGACCTGGCATTTTGCGGGCGTGCCGGCCGATTATCGCGCGGCGGACGACGCCATTCTGGCCGCGATGCTGAAGGTTTTTGCGGAAAACTTCAGCCCCTCCGCGCAGACGACCTTGTTTCAAATGGGCGAAGCCGCCTTCGACGCCTCCGCGGAAATTTCCCGGATCGATCTCGCCATGCCTAACAAACATTGCCTGCTGCTGAACCTCACTCCCTTTGGCCTGGAGAATAAGAACGAGGTTTTCGTCCCGACGGAAGAGCCTTTTGGTTTGATCGAGGCGAGCATGGCGCGTGAATAGTGATGACGGACGCGCTTCTCGATGAGCTGATCGCCGCGCGGCGGACGCGCAAGCCGTGCGCGCTCGTGACCGTGGCCGCGACCAAGGGCTCCGTCCCGCGCGAGCCGGGCGCGAAGATGCTTGTCTATCGCGATGGCCTAACGAGTGGCACGATTGGCGGCGGGAAATTTGAAGCGCTCGCGATTGCGGACGCGCTCGCCTGTCTGCGCGAAAAACTGCCTTTGCTCAGAACCTTCCCCCTGCGCGAAAACGAGCCCGACTCCTTTGGCGCGATCTGCGGGGGCGAGGCCACCATCCTGATCGAGCCGCAGTTGATGCGGGAAGCGCTCTTTGTCGTCGGCGCCGGCCATTGCGCGCAGGCGATTGTGCGCCTGGCGGTTGAGTGCGGGCTGTTCGTGCAGGTAATCGAGGACCGGGCGGAGCTCTTCGACGCCCTTCCGGCGGAGGCGGCGCGAACATCGACGACAAGCGCGTCGGAGTTCATCGCCAGCCGCCCGTGGCAAGCGGACGAAGCGATTGTAATTGTGAGCCGGAACCACGAACTAGACCGCGACGCTCTGGCCAGTGCGCTCCGAGCCCCAGGCGCGGGTTACATCGGCATGATTGGAAGCACCCGGAAAGTGCGCCATGTCTTTCAACAACTTCGCGCGCAGGGGGTAACGGAAGAAGCTCTGGCCTCGGTCCATGCCCCGATCGGGCTCGATATCGG
>JBKJNW010000239.1:0-40429 GCA_046593335.1 Chthoniobacterales bacterium
GAAGCGCAGGTCGCCATTGTCGATATCACTCTGCAAGGCTCGAGTGGCCTCGAGTTGCTCAAGAATTTGAAAGCGGCCGGCGCCGAATTGCCCGTCCTCGTCCTCTCGATGCATGACGAGACGCTTTATGCCGAGCGTGTCCTGCGCGCCGGAGCCAAGGGCTACATCACCAAAAGCGAGGCCTCCGCCAAGATCATGACCGCGCTCCGGCAAGTATTGTCCGGCGAAATATATCTTAGCTCCAAAGTGGCGACAAAAATTCTCGGCCAAATCGCCGGGGGGGGCGGGTCGGCCGTCGGCGTCGATCGGCTGACCGATCGTGAACTGGAGGTTTTCAGTTTGATCGGACGCGGCCGGACGACGCGCGAGATCAGCCAGGCCCTGAGCCTTGGGGCTGCGACGGTTGAGACCTACCGGTCGCGAATCAAGGAAAAGCTGCAGCTCGAAAATGGAGCGCGCCTGCAGCGGGAAGCGCTGCGCTGGGTGCAGGCGGGCGAACGCCGGGCGGCTTAATTGACGCGGCCGGCGCGCGCTCCGGACATTCCCTACAGCGTGTAGTGACTTTCATTACATAAGAAGAAAGAACGGCGCACGGCCTGCTGGCCCTGTGGCTGCTATTGTTAGGGACCATCAAACAAGTCCAAATCTTATGAAACTGAGTTCACTTCTTCACACTCGTCGGCGCGGGGGTTTTACCCTCGTGGAAATCATGATCGTCGTTGCGATCATCGCCCTCCTGGCTTCGATCGCCGTGCCCGGCTTCCTCCGAGCCCGCAAACGTTCGCAGGCCAGCCGGGTAATCAACGACCTGCGTCTCCTCGACGGCGCGACCGACCAATACGCGATCGAGAATAACAAGACCACGGGCGCGACGGCCACTTTCACTGACCTCAAGGTCTATTTGAAAAAAGGCGCCTCCCTTTACAACACCGGCAATGACGTCCTGGGCAATCCCTATGGCCCGTCCTTCACGGTCGATTCTCTGCCCCGGGTGCCGACCAATACCCGCAACGCGCTTTCCGACGTGGCAAACACCGCCTTTTGGTCGCCCTATCCCTAACGGAAACTTTCCGCCCGCGCCGCTGCTGGAAGCGCGCGGCACCTCCGATCAACCGCGCACCCTTTGGTCGCGGTTGATTGCTTTTCGGGCTAGCTCACAAACACTTCCGCGATCAGGGCAGCGCGTCCGCACTTGGCTGGGAAAGCGAAAATTCCGGTGAATTGAGCGGACAGCACCGACGCACCCAGTGCTCAAAGGCTAAAGGCTTCGTGAATGACGCAAGCCTGTTCGCGCTTGTGGACCGCGAGCGCTCCCACTGCCGGGCTCGCGCTGGCGTTCCGTCCGGCGTAGGCGATCTCCCGGCCTAACAATGCCCGCAGGCGCGGCTCGATGTAGGTCCACCCCCCCATGTTTTGCGATTCTTCCTGGCACCAGACAATCGTTTTCGCTTTCGCGAAAGGCTTCATCAGGCCTAGCAGCTTTTCTTCCGCCAGCGGGTAGAGCTGTTCCACCCGCACCAGTGCCGCGCTTTTGATCTTCTCTGTCTCGCGGTGTTTGAGCAGATCGTAATAGACCTTGCCCGAGCAGAGGATGACGCGCTCCATTTTTTCCGGCGGTCCCACTTCGGGCGATCCGAGAATTTCCGCGAAGCTGCCTTCAGTGAAATCTTCCGTGCGCGAGGAAGCCGCCTCGGAACGAAGCAGGCTTTTCGGAGTCATGATGATGAGCGGCTTGATGAAATCGCGCTTCATCTGCCGGCGAAGGACGTGGAAATACTGCGCCGCGGTCGTGAGGTTGCAGACCTGGATGTTGTCCTCCGCACAGGCCTGGAGGAAACGCTCGAGCCGCGCGCTGGAATGTTCCGGCCCCTGGCCTTCGTAACCGTGCGGGAGGAGCAGGACAATGCCGCTCGGCCGTTGCCATTTCGATTCCGCCGAGACGATGAACTGGTCGATGATGGTCTGGGCGCCATTGGCGAAATCGCCAAACTGCGCCTCCCAAAGGCAGAGCATGTTGGGGTAATCGAGCGAGTAGCCGTAATCGAAACCGAGCACGGCCGCTTCCGAGAGCAGGCTGTTGTAAATGCAAATCCGCGCCTGGCCAGGCGCGAGATGGAGCAGCGGCAAATACGGCTTGCCGGTTTTGGCATCGTAGAGAAACGCGTGCCGATGACTGAAAGTGCCGCGCCGGCTGTCCTGCCCGGATAAGCGCACCGGCACGCCCTCGAGGAGAAGCGAGCCGAAGGCGAGCGCCTCGGCAAATCCCCAATCGAACGGCCCGCCGGCGGTGAAAGCCTCGCGCAGACGATCGATCGTGATCCGCTTCACTTTCGGCAGGACATTGAAGTCTTCCGGCACTGTCGTTAGGCCGGCGACAATCTGCTCCAACAGCTCAGGCGTTATCGCGGTCGGGCCGGATTTGCCGGAATATTTCGGCTGGAAAACCGCGGTCGATTCGTGAAAGGGGTTGCGCTCTGCGGCGGGCGCTTTTTCGAGCCCCTTCACTTCTTCGAGCGTCATCTCCAGGCGCAGATCGAGCTCGGCTTCGAGCGAGGCCGCGTCATCCTCACTCAAAACGCCGCCATCCAGGAGCTCGCGTTTGTAGAGCTGCGCGACCGAAGGGCGTTTTGCGATCTTGGCGTAAAGATCGGGCTGCGTGAAGAGCGGCTCGTCGCCCTCGTTATGCCCGTAGCGGCGATAGCAATACATGTCGATGACCACGTCGCGCCCAAATTCCTGGCGGAAATCGAGCGCCGTCTCGGTCACGAACCGGACCGCGATCGGGTCGTCGCCGTTTACGTGCAAGATCGGCACTTCGATCATCTTCGCGATATCGGTCGCATACATCGACGAGCGGGCGTCTTCCGGCAGAGTGGTGAACCCGATCTGGTTGTTCACCACCACGTGGACCGTCCCGCCCGTGCTGTAACCATGCAGTTGCGACATATTGAGCGTTTCGGCGACGATCCCCTGGCCGGCGAAAGCCGCATCGCCATGCACGAGCAAGGGCAGAACTTTTCGCCGATGGAGGGTATCGCGGCGGATGCGTTGCCGCGCGCGCGCGATGCCTTCGACCACCGGATCGACCGCCTCGAGGTGGCTGGGATTGGCCGCGAGCCGAATCTCGATCGCGGCGCCGGAAGCGAGCTTCCGAATGGTGCGATAGCCAAGGTGATATTTGACGTCCCCGTCGCCCGCGACCAACTCCGGAATGTAGTTCGTGTTGAACTCGGTGAAGACCACACCGAGCGATTTTTGGAGAAAATTCGCGAGCACATTGAGGCGGCCGCGATGCGCCATCCCCATGCAGATTTCCTCGATCCCGGCGCCTGGACAACGATGCAAAATCGTATCGAGAATGACCATGAGCGATTCCGCGCCCTGGAGCGAAAAACGCTTCTGCCCAACGTAGCGGGTGTGCAGGAAAACTTCGAACGTTTCCGATTCGAGGAGCAGCCGCAGGAGCGCGATCTCCACCTGCGTCGAGGCCTGGTGTTTCGCGGGCCGCGACTCGATCCGGTCGCGGACCCAATTCCGAATGCGCGGATTCTGGATGTGTTGAAACTCGGTTCCGATGGCGTCGGCATAGATTTCCTCGAGCGTCGCGATCATCGCGCGCAGCGGCATCTTTTTGCCCGCGAGGAAAAATTTTGACGAGACCTGGAGGTCGAGATCCTTCTCGCTGAAACCGAGCTCACGCAGGGTAAGCATCGGGTTTTCCGGCCGCGCGTCGGCGAGCGGATTCACGCGCGCGATCGTGTGCCCGAGAGTGCGATAAGCGTAGACCAAGCCATCGATGCGGGTCTGGAGCGGACTCTCGGGCGCGACGGCGCGCGGCGCGACGGCGACGGTGGCGGCGCCATTTCGGTGCGGGGTGTTGCCAAGCTCGAAGCCTTCGAAAAAAGCGCGCCAGGTGGCGTCGACCGAATCGGGATCGTTTTCCCAACGGCGGTATTGTTCGTCGATCAGGTCGAGATTACCGCGGGTCGCAAAAGAGGGTCGCATGGTCATGGTAACTCTGGCGGCGTTTGCCCGGCGGGCAAGTTGACAGTGTCGGAGGCGCTCCGATGTTCGCCAGCAAGTGAGCTGGCCAGTCAAAAAACCTCTCCCACCCCGCTTCCTGCCGCGGTCTATTATTTCTCTCGCTCTGTTTGGATTCGGCACGGCGCTGTTCGCCCAGACCACGCCCTCCGCGGCCGATCCCGCCTCCGAGCCCGCGGTCCTGGCGGTGGCGAAAGTTTTACCTGCGGTGGTCAACATCAACACTGAGCGCATCGTCAGGCGACAGGTCCGCGATCCGTTCGACGATTTCGCCGCGCAGTTCTTTGGCGTCTATCGCAACCGTCCGCGCGAGATTCGCCAGACCCAGCAAAGTCTCGGCTCCGGTTTCCTGATCGAACCGGGCGGCTACATCGTGACGAACGAGCACGTGGTGGAGCGCGCGGCCGATCTCAAAATCGAGGTCGTGACCAACGACAACAAAAGTTACAAAGGCCGCTACATCACGGGCGATCCGAAGAAGGACCTCGCCTTGATCAAAATCGACAGCGACAAGCCGCTGCCCTTCGTCAACCTGCACGACATTTCGCCAAACTTGTTAGGCCAGACCGTCATCGTGGTCGGGAACGCGCTCGGCTACGGCAGCTCGATCAGCCGCGGGGTCCTGAGCGGAGTGAAACGCGAAATCACGATCAACAACATCGATTATCACGACCTTCTCCAAACCGATGCCGCGATTAATCCTGGCAACAGCGGCGGGCCCTTGATCGATCTCTCCGGCCGCCTTGTCGGGATCAGTTCGGCCAAAATGGCTTTCACCCCCCAGGGCGTCCCGACCCAGGGGCTCGGCTTCGCCATTCCCGCCGATGTCGTTAGGCAAACTGTCGAGGCGTTCAAGAAAATTGCCGACAAACAACCGTCGCCCAGACCGGGCGCAAGCGAGCAACAGACCGGCTCAACCAGCGCGGACCGGATGTTCGGTCTGCAGTTGCAGGACCTGACCGACGACCTCGCCAACGCGCTTGGCTTGAAGCAGGGGCGGGGCGTACTAGTCAGCGCGGTCGAGCCCGATAGCCCGGCCGATCGGGCGGGCTTCGAGCGCGGGTTGGTCATCTATCGGCTCGGGAAATTCGATGTGAATTCGGTCAAGGACGTCGAGAAACTGCTCGCGGAAGCCGCTACCGGGTCGAGTGTGGACTTCGCCGTCGGGCTCGTCGGACGCAATGGGCGAGGACAGCGGATCGAGACGGTCAATCTCGAAGCGCGTTGAAAATTTTCTGGAGAAAATTGGCAACGCTTCGGGCCCGCCGTTGTCAGTTAAAATTCACCGCTGCATGATCAAAGTCGAAAATCTCACCAAGCGTTACGCCGGGCAGACCGCGATCGAGAACCTCAATTTCGAGGTCGGCAAAGGGGAGATCATGGGTTTTCTCGGGCCGAACGGCGCCGGCAAAAGCACGACCATGCGCATCCTCTCCAGTTTCATGCCGCCAACCTCCGGCCGCGCTTCCATCGCCGGCTTCGACATTTTCGAAAACTCGCTCCAGGCCCGTTCCCATCTCGGTTACATGCCGGAAAACGTGCCGCTCTATAACGACATGCGGGTGACGGAATACCTCGATTACCGCGCCGCGCTCAAGGGCGTGCCGCATCGCCGGATCGGCGAGAGAGTCGGCGACGTGAAAGAGCTCTGCGGATTAAAAGACGTCGAAAAGAAATTGATCGGCGCGCTTTCCAAGGGCTACCGGCAGCGCGTCGGCCTGGCCGATGCCCTCGTGCACGAGCCCGACCTCCTCATTCTCGACGAGCCGACGAGCGGTCTCGATCCCAACCAGATTCGACAAGTGCGCGAGCTGATCAGAAATCTCGGGCGCCAGCACACCATCTTGCTCTCGACTCACATCTTGCCGGAAGTGGAGATGACCTGCAGCCGCATCATCATCATCAACAAGGGCCGGATCGAGGCCTGCGACACTCCGGAAAATTTGTTGAACCAAATGCGGACGGCGACGGGCGTCGTGCTCGAGGCCAAAACCGGGAACGACAACGGGCTCGAGGAACTGAAGAAAATCGCCGGAGTGAAGGATGTCAGCCTAACGATGGACGAGGACTGGCAGATTTTTTCGCTCCGGGCCGAAGCGGACGCGGACGTGCGCACGGAAGTTTTCCGGCTCGCCAGCGAGCGCCATTGGGCGGTGCGCGAGCTGACTCAGCGCCGTGCCACCCTCGAAGATGTCTTCGTCGAAATCACCCACGCGGATGAGGTGTAATCGAATGAGCGAGTGCAGGACGGAGCACAGCCGTCTCGGCTGTGGGGAGGCCGGGCGTCTCGCCTGGCGTTACTTCCCGGAAGGCAATCTCGAGCTCCGCACCATCAGGCAGGCGAGACGCCCGCTTTCCCCGCAGCCGAGACGGCTGTGCTCCGTCCCGCGGCCAGACTTCGACCTTAAAACTAGATTCTCGAGCGTTCCTCATGCGTAAATTTTACACCCTGCTCACGCGCGAAATCCGCAGCTATTTCTACTCCCCCATCGCCTACATCGTTCTCGTCTTTTTCCTCCTCGTCAGCGGGGTCGACTTTTATTTCCAGGTCTCCTTCATGAACGGGAGGGCGGTGCCTTACTCGGTCCAGGAAGCTTTTTTCAACTCGGTCTTTTTCTGGTTCGCCTTCGTCCTGATTTTTCCCCTCATTACGATGCGGTTGTTTGCGGAGGAATTTAAGCTCGGCACGATCGAGCCGCTCATGACCGCGCCGGTGCGGGACTGGCAGGTCGTGCTCGCGAAATATTTCGGCGCCCTCTTTTTCTACATCGTCCTCTGGCTCCCGACCCTGCTCTACTTTTTCATCTTTCAAACCCTCACTCACCAGCCCGCCGCCGGCTCGACCGGCGCCTATCTTGGCGGTTACCTCATGCTCCTGCTCCTCGGCATGTTTTATCTTTCCATCGGCTGTTTCGCTTCCGTTCTGACCAAAAACCAGATCGTGGCCGCGATCATTTCTTTCGCCACCATCACGCTGCTTTTCTTCCTCGGCCTCGTCTCGTTCATCCTCCTCGATATCAGCTCCGAGACGCGCCAGTTGCTCGGCTATTTCTCTGCGATTGAGCAAATGGGAACGCTCTCCCGCGGCGAGATCGATACCCGCCCGATGGTCCTTTATCTCAGCATGACGATCGTCATGCTGGTCTTCACCTATCAGGCGTTTCAATCCCGGAAGTGGAGGCTCTAGGCCATGGCGGACGAGAATGCTCCAGTCGAAAAGCCCCAGAAAATTCACCGCTTCCAGATCGGTCTGAACGTGATCCTCCAGGTGGTGATCATCATCGTCCTGGCCGCGATGGTGAACTATCTCGGCTTCGAGCATTACAAGCGCTGGGACCTTTCGCGCGACAAAAAATATCAGCTCTCGGATAAGACGAAGCACTTTCTCCAAAGCATCAAAGGCAAGGTGCGGATGACCGTTTTCTTCGGCTCGCAAAACCCGATCACGGGCGATGTGCAGAATCTTCTGACCGAATACCAGTACTCCTCGCGCGGGAAAATCGATGTCGAACATGTCGACCCAGAACGCAGCCTAACGAGAGCGAAAGAACTCTTCGATAAATACAAAGTGGTGACGGACGAGAGCGTCCTCATCGTCGACTACCAGGGCCGGAGCAAAACGGTCAAGGCCTCGGAGATGGCGGAGATGGACCAGGGCAATCCCATCTTGGGCGAGCCGCCCAAGGTGACGGCCTTCAAGGGTGAGCAGGCGATCACCAGCGCGCTCATCGACGTTGTGGAAGGAAAAAAAAATCTCGTCGGCTACATCGTCGGGCACAAGGAGCCGACGCTCCAGGGTACGAGCCCGGTCTCGGTTCTGAAGACGTTTATCGAGAATGAAAACATCCAGTTCAAAGAGCTGAACCTTTTCGAGCTGCCGGCCATCCCGGTGGAGGTGAAAGTCGTCATGATCGCTGGCCCGCAATACGATTTCTCCGAGCGCGAAATGAAAATGCTGCGCGATTTTTGGAACAAAGACGGGCGCATCTTGCTCCTCGTCGACCCGGCCGCCAAGACGCCGAGGCTCCTCGGTTTCCTCAACGAACTCGGGGTCAAAGTGGATGACGATCGCCTGATGGCGATGGTCAAGACCGGGATCGAAGAAGTGGCGCGGGTGCGCGATGTGGTGGCGCACTTTTTGCCTGACAACGCGGTGACACAGCGACTGGCCGATGTCCGCGCGCCGTTCTTTGGCTCGACCAGCACCCTCACACTCAACTCGCAGCAGGTCGCGCCAGCCAATATCCATCTCGCGCCGCTCGCGCAGGCGGAGAAGGGTTATTGGGGCGAAACCGATTACTTCTCCGACGACGAAGCGCTCCTGCAATTCGATCCGACCAAGGACAAGGGTGATCCCCTAACGATCGCAGCTTCGGTCGAAAAGGGTGGAAGCGCGGATGAGCGGGTCGAGATCAACTCCGCGCGCCTCGTGGTCGTGGCTAATTCCACCTTCATCCAGGATAACGCCCTCACCCAGGACCAGCAGGGGCTCGATTTTATTTCCGCCAGCCTGAACTGGCTTCTCAGTCGCGAGCAAATGATCGGGATCGCCCCTAAAGTCCCGCAAACCCTCACCTTCACCCTGGACGAGCAGGCCTTGCGCAAGATGCGCTGGCTCGTGCTTGTGCTGATGCCGCTCGTTCCCGCCATCCTCGGGCTCTTTGTCTGGTGGCGGCGGCGCGCCTAACGAATTTCCGCCGGCATGAAAACCAGGACCACGCTGTTCCTTCTCATCCTCGTCGTCGCCCTCGGCGTCTGGATCAAGTTTTTCGAAAGCAAGAAACCGAACACCGCCGCAGCGCGGCGCGCGGCCGGCAACGTGGTTAATTTCGATCGCGAAAAACTCGAGGGGATTACCATTCAAAATGGCGATGACCGGATCGAGCTCCGTCGCCAGGAAGGAAAATGGCGCCTGACCGCGCCGGTCAAGGACCAGGCCGACGGCGCCGTGGTCGACAACCTGATCAGCGACATCGAGAGCTGGCCCAAAGAAGGGTCGATCCCGGCGCGAGAGGTGACCGCGGAGAAGGCGCGCATGGCCGAGTTCGGGCTCGTCCAGCCCAAGCTGCGCTTGCGCCTGACCGGTTCCGGGATGCCGCCGGAGATTTTCTTTGGCAAGGATACCGCCTTTGAAGGGCAGATGTATGTCCGCTTCGCCGAGGCGAAGGAAGTGTATATCGCGAGCCAGACGGTCCGGACCGATATCGCGAAAAAGCCGGATGATTTCCGCGATCGCAAGTTGACCGACCTCACGACCGCGCAGGTCACGCGTGCCGTCCTGAAAAGCCCGGCGGGCGAAATCGAGCTCGCGAAAAAGAACGAGCATTGGGAAATCCTGAAGCCGCTCCAGGCCCGCGGCGACGACCAGAAAATCGGCGACCTGCTCGCCCAGGTGACGAACGCGCGCATCCAGGAATTCGTGGCCGACGACACCGGCGACCGCCATGCCTATGGACTCTCCGAGCCGCGCGGCTCGATCACAGTCTACGGGGCGGACGACAGCAAAGGCCTGACGCTCCAGCTCGGGGCGGTCGCCGAGAAAATCAAAGACGCGATCTACGTTCGTTATCTGCCGCGCAGCGCCGTCTATGCGCTGCCGAAAAAAACGGATGAAATCCTGATCGTCCGGCCGAACGATCTGCGCGACCGTCATCTCGTTAGGCTGGATACGAACAACCTCGACCGGCTCCATATTGAAGCAGCCGGCCAACCGCAGATCGTCCTCGCCCGCAAGGAACAGAACTGGACGATCTCGAGCCGGAACGATCAGCCGGCCAACGGCGACGAAGTGCGCCGCTTGCTCGACACCCTGAACAATCAGGAGGTGACGAGATTCGTCTCCGATACCGCTTCCGAACTCCCAAAATACGGGCTCGACCAGCCCCAGCTGAAATTGATCTTCAGCTCTTTTGCCTCGGAGAACACGGCCGAAACCAAAGCCGGGGAACAACCTTATCTCACCCTCGCGTTAGGCAAAATCGAGGGCGACGAAGTCTACGCCCGGGTCGGGGAAGAACCGTTCATCGTCGCGGTCAATCGCGCGCTCCTCGAGCAGATCTGGACCGACCCCTTGCGCTGGCAGGCGCTGCCCATTTTCAGTTTCAAGCCCGAACAAATTCACCGTCTTTCGCGCGTGACCGACGTCGAAGAATCGCTCGTCCACAGCGGAACGAAGAAGGATTGGAATTGGATCAAGGGAAGCGGCGAAATCGACAACAACGACCTGCAATCGCTCCTCAACAGCCTCGCCACCCTGCGCGCGGTGCGCTGGATGGGCGCGACCGCGCCGGCGCACGGTTTCGAGAAGCCTTTGCTGGTTTTGACTTTCACCACCTCGCCGGACGACAAGGCGCTGCACAAACTCACCATCGGCGCTCCGACCGAGGACAAGATGTGGTTTGCCAAAGTCGATGAGCGCGATGGGACATTCGTGGTCAATCAGCCCGACTTAAATGCGTTCAGACTACCGCTAACGAAAGCTGTGCCCGCCCCAATTGCGTCGCCTTCACCCTCATTGTAGCCGGGGTCGTTGACCCCGGTGGCCTTGTGCGTTGCCAACAGGGGACGGCAAGTTCGTTGAGGCGACGCGCGCACCGGGGTCACCGACCCCGGCTAGAATCCGCCTTCAGCGCATTGCGCAGTAGAGCGTGACGATCCCGCCCGAGAGCGGTTCGGTGGTGGTGTCGTGAAATCCGCTTTGTCTGAGCAGCTCGCACATCGCCTGACCGCTCGGAAATTTTTCGATCGAGGCGCCGAGGTATTGGTAGGCTTCGCGTTCGTTTGTGATGAACCCGGCGATCCACGGCAGGCAGCGATGCAGGTAGGCGCGATAGATCGGGCGCAGAAATCCGTCCGGCAGAGAAAAATCGAGCACGAGCAGATGCCCGCCGGGCCGGAGAACGCGTTGCATTTCGCGCAGGGCGGCCGGCCAGTCCGCCATGTTGCGCAAACCAAAGGCGACCGTCACGACATCGAAATTCTCATTTGCAAAGGGCAGATCGAGGGCGTCGGCCACGACAGTGCGAGCCAGGCCTTTGCGCTGCGCCGCGGCCAGCATCTCCGGGGAAAAATCGGCCCCGGTGATTTCGCATTCCGGCAGCTTGCGCTGGATCGTTAGGGCAAGATCGCCGCTGCCGGTGGCAAGATCGAGCAGATGGCGCGGCTGCCATTGCCGAACGATCTCGGACGCCCGCGCCCGCCACCAGAAATCGAGCCCGCCGCTGAGGAGATGATTGGCCAGGTCATAGCGCCGCGCGACGCGTTCAAACATCGCGCGAACATTGGCTGGATCGCGATCGATGCGATCCGGGCTCAAGGAAAAATTCACCTGATTCTCTAACTGCAGTCCGCGGCTGCCGCCAATCATGATTCCCCCGCGCGCTGGGGTCGTTCCATCGGTGGGGCGAGACTCCGTCGAGCCTGGCTCGGAGATACATTCGCTTGCTCGAACCCAGGCTCGACCGAGTCTCGCCCTACCGAATCGCCTTTTGAGCGATAAGCCTTCCTTGAGACGCGATGATCTTCGCTCGAGCGAGCGAGTCTTTTTCGAGCAGGCGCTTATTCCAAGACCGGCTCGCTCCGGTCCTCTTCGCGCGCGACCAATTTGTTCTTTGCGATCATGCGCGCGCAGGTATTCCAGCGTAGGAGCGCGTCGTCGTTGCCGGCCGGGCGGATTTTCTCCGCCTCTTCAAACTTCCGCATCGCCTCGCACAATTCATCGTAGGCGTAATGCCCGGCGCCGGGACTGCCCTGCGCCAGCTTCGCTTTCGCCCGCCGCTCCGCCAGAATGCCACCATAATAGGCGCGCTCGTATTCTCCTTTGATCCGGGCGAGCAACTGGTTCGCCGGCGTGTCGCTCACCCCATAGCCTTTGCTGAAACGATCCGTCAGCGCGAGGAGCAGAGTAATAAGCGCGGGCTGGTTCTCAGGATCGGTCTCGAGAATATCGAGACAAATGCTTTCCGCTTCGCCCGGTTCGTTGAGCAGGCGGTAACGTTCCGCTTTTTCGAGGGCAGCCGGGATGGCGGCGCGGGAGAGTAATTTCAACTCATGCATATTCGTTAGGCGTGAGGCGGCTCCGGCGCGCGCTCATTGCGTTGCCGGATTTTTTTCCAGAGCCAGCCGAGTGGATCATAGTAATCGTCCACCACCCGTTCCTTCAACGGGATGATGGCGTTGTCGGTGATGTGAATGTCCTCCGGGCAGACTTTCGTGCAGCACTTGGTGATGTTGCAATAGCCGATCCCCTGCGCCTCGCGCAATTCCTCGATCCGGTCCTCGGTGTCGAGCGGATGCATTTCGAGCGCGGCGGTGTAAACGAGGTAACGCGGCCCGATGAATTGATCGTGCTTGTGATGGTCGCGCAAGACGTGGCAGACGTCCTGGCAAAGGAAACACTCGATGCATTTTCGGAATTCCTGCACCCGGTCGATGTCTTGTTGCTGCATCCGCCAGGTCCCGTCGGCGGCATCGGGCGGGCGCGGCTTGAATTTCTTAATCCGCTTTTTGACCGCGAAATTCCAGGAGACGTCGGTAATCAGATCCTTCAGGCGCGGGAAGGCTTTCATCGGTTCGATCGTGACCGGGCGATCAAGCGGCAGATCGTTCAGCCGCGTCATGCACATCAGCTTCGGCATCCCGTTTACTTCGGCCGAGCAGGAGCCGCACTTGCCTGCCTTGCAATTCCAGCGGCAGGCGAGGTCGTTCGCCTGTGTGGCCTGGATGTCGTGGACGGCGTCGAGCACCACCATGCCTTCCGAAACTTCCGTCGTGTAATCGCGGAACTCGCCGCCAGTCGCATCGCCACGCCAGATTCGGAAGGTCGCGTTCATGTCAGCGCGCGGATGTATCCGAGCGTTTGCTCGATTTCCTTTTCGTTGTTCAAAAGACTCGGCGAAAGCCGCGCGTGGGAATGGGCGTACGGCGATTCGGACGCGATCACTTTTTTCGCCAGAAGTTTCTCGACCACCTCACCCGGCTTCATGCCGTCGATATCGAAACAAATGAGGCCGGCCGAGAGTTCCGGATCGCGCGGGGTATGCACCTGGACGCGCGGAATTTTCGCGAGCTCTTCCTTGGCCATGCTGTTGAGGGCGGCGATGCGCTGCGCGACGCGCGCCCGGCCGATTTGACGATGAAACGCAAACGCCGCCGGTAGCGCCCAGCGATGTTCGAAGGAATGAAAGCCGCCCGGCGAAACCCATTGCGCCTCCGTTGCGCCTAACGAGCGTTCCTGCATCCAGGCGTCGTAAGGGCCATCGGAGAAGGAGGGAATCACTGGCTGCACCAGCTTCCAGTTCTCGGCCTTTGCCCACATGATTCCGGTGCCCCGCGGTCCGAAGACCCATTTGTGAGTACCGGCGACGAAGAAGTCGGCGCCCAATTGCGCGACGGTTTCATCGACTGCGCCGATCCCGTGCACGCCATCCACCACGAGGAGAACGCGGTCGGCTGCATCCCGCTTCTGGTTTACCTCCGCGATCGCGTCCGCGATCCGTCGGATCGGCAAACGCAGCCCGCTCGCGGAATGCACCCAAGTCACCCCGACAACGCGGGTGGCTGGGCTGATTCCTTTGCGAATCCGACTCACGATTTCGTCGCTCGAGATCGATTTGTAATCGTCGAACAGCCTGATCTTGCGCACCTTTATCCCCGAGCGCGCGGCCGCGAGACGGATCGATTCGTGGTGCGCGTAATGATCGTGCGTGGTGGTGAGAATTTCCTGGCCCGGCTTGAAGCTGAGCCCGTGATAAAGGAGCGCGAGGCCCATCGTCGTGCTGTCGGTCAGCGCGATCTCTTCCGGTTTTCCACCCAGGTATTCGGCGACGAGCTTTTCGACCCGGAGGCGGCTGCCAAATTCCTCCTTCTCCACGGTGGCGAAAGGATCGTCATCGAGGGCGCGGCGGTAGTTTTCGATCGCATCGCGCACGGGCCGGGGATGGGAAGCGAGGAAGAACCCGCTCAGGTTGATGTAGTCAGGCGAGATCGCGAATTGCGCGCGGACGTTTTCCCAGGTGCGGAGATCGTTAGGCGCGGACGCCGGACTCTTCGCCTCGGCCAAAGATCGACGGGTCAACGCCATGCCCGCGACGGTCAGGCCGGTCCCGAAGAGAAAGCGGCGTCGATCCATTCCAGCGTTTAGGGGCGAGTTTTCAGTTTTCATTTCATCTCCTCGATTACCTTCTGCAGATCTTCTCGCATCGCGGGGATGGAGTCCCGCCGAATCTGCATTCGGCCCGCCTCATCTTTCCAGACGATCGTGTTCACCTTGGCGAACTCCGCGCTCTTCCCCGGGTAATCCTCGCGGAATTGCGCACCGCGGCTTTCCTTGCGCTCGAGCGCGGCGCGGGTCACGGCTTCGGAAACGGTGAGGAGGTTGCTCAAATCGAGCGCGGTGTGCCAGCCGGGATTGAACTCGCGGTTGCCGTCCACGCCGACTTTGGCGGCGCGCTCCCAAAGCGCTTTGAGCCCCTCAAGCGCCTCTTGCATCTCGTCTTCGCGCCTAACGATGCCCACCTTGTCCTGCATCATTTCCTGTAAATCTTTTTGCACCTGGTAGGCGCCGTCGGCCTGGGTGAAGCTGCGCTCGAACGGCTCGAGCGCGCGGCGGGCGGTCGCGTCCACGTCGCCCTGGTCAATCTCGCCTAACGAGTTTTCCTGGGCGAATTTGGCCGCGTGTTCTCCGGCGCGCTTTCCAAAAACGAGCAGGTCGGAAAGCGAGTTGCCGCCGAGGCGATTGGCGCCGTTGATCCCGGCCGCGCATTCCCCGGCCGCGAACAATCCCGGCACGCCCGACATCTGAGTGTCGGAATCGACCCGGATCCCGCCCATCACGTAATGCGTCGTCGGCCCGACCTCCATCGGCTCTTTCGTGATATCGATATCGGCCAGTTGTTTGAACTGGTGGTACATGCTCGGGAGCTTCTTTTTGATGTATTCCTCGCCGTTCGAAAGCTTGCTCTTGATCCACGCGATATCGAGAAAGACGCCGCCGTGCGGACTCCCGCGCCCGGCCTTGATTTCGCGCACGATGCAGCGCGCGACGTGATCGCGCGTCAGCAACTCGGGAGGGCGGCGCGCATTTTTGTCGCCCTGGCAATAACGCCAGCCTTCCTCTTCGCTGTCGGCGGTCTGCGCTTTGTAGTTTTCCGGGATGTCGTCAAACATGAAGCGGCGCCCTTCCTTGTTCGTCAGGATGCCGCCTTCGCCGCGCACGCCCTCGGTCACGAGAATGCCACGCACGCTCGGCGGCCAGACCATCCCCGTGGGATGGAACTGGATGAATTCCATGTCGATCAGCTCCGCGCCGGCGTTGTAGCCTAATGAGTGCCCGTCGCCGGTGTACTCCCAGCTGTTGCTCGTGATCTTAAAAGCGCGTCCGATCCCGCCGGTTGCGAGCACGATCGCCTTGGCACGGAATACTTTGAAGCGGCCGCGCTCGCGATCGTAGCCGAACGCACCTACGACGCGTCCATCGCGCTTGAGCAAAGTCAGAATGGTGTGCTCCATGTGGACATCGATCCCCTGATGGATGCCGTGATCTTGGAGAGTGCGGATCATCTCCAGCCCGGTGCGATCGCCGACATGCGCGAGCCGCGGATATTTGTGTCCGCCGAAATTGCGCTGCAGGATGCGCCCGTCCTTTGTGCGATCGAAGACCGCGCCCCAGGCTTCGAGTTCGCGCACCCGGGCGGGCGCCTCCTTCGCGTGCAGTTCGGCCATCCGCCAATTGTTGACGTATTGCCCGCCGCGCATGGTGTCGGAGAAATGGACCTGCCAGTTGTCGCGATCGTCGACATTGGCCAGCGCGGCCGCGATCCCGCCTTCGGCCATCACGGTGTGGGCTTTGCCTAACAATGACTTGCAGACCATTCCGACCTTGAGACCGGTGGCGGAAGCTTCAATGGCTGCCCTTAGACCCGCCCCGCCCGCGCCGATGACCAGAACGTCGTGGGTGAAAGTCTCGTAGTCGGGCATGCGGCGTTAGTCCTAGAAAAAACGGAAGTCGTGCCACACGCCTAACGAGCACATCCGCACGTAGACATCGGAGAATGCGACCCAGAACAAACTCATCCAGGCCCAGAGCATGTGGCGGCGATTGAGACAGCTGACGCAGGCGTAACTGCGATAGGCAGCGGGCGATTTCGAGAATTGATCGAGAAAACCGCCGACAAAATGACGGAGCGAGTGGCAGCCGAAAGTGTAACCGCCGAGCAGCACCACGTTTACCGCCAGCACCAGCGTGCCCACGCCCATTCCCAAAGAGGCCCGGCCGGTTGCGGGATCGACAAACCAGAGTGCTTTCCAGACGTCAGAGAGGAGGACGAGAATGAAGAGGAGCGCGAAGTAGAGAAAGTAGCGGTGCACATTCTGCATGATGAGCGGGAAGGAGCGCTCGCCGAGATAGGTTTTGCGCGGCTCGCCCACGCTGCAGGCGGGCGGATCGGCCCAGAAAGCTTTGTAATAGGCGCCGCGATAATAATAACAGGTGAGCCGGAATCCGCCCGGGGCCCAGAGCACGAGCAGCGCCGGCGAAAAAAGGAGCCAGGCTGGCCACCAACCCGGCTTCGGCCCGAGCCACGCATGAGGCGAAGCGCCGAAAATTTCCGGCGAATAAAAGGGCGAAAGATACGGGCCGTAAAAATAATTCTGCCCTTGGAAAGCAGCCCAGGTGGAGTAAACGACGAACCCGCCCAGCCCGAGAAAAGTCACGAGCGGCTGCAGCCACCAGATATCCCGCCGCATCGTTTGCCCGAAAGATCGTCGCGGCAATGTTGCTTCGGCGGATGTCATTGCGAGAATTTCTTCACCGAGGGTCTGTCATAACGATGGCGCTCGCGCTTGACAAGAAAATCGCTAAGCGCCGGTCAAGCGCGCCTCGGCCAGATCGAGATCGCGCTGGATGTGGCGCAGCGCGTCGTCATTAATTTTTTGCGAATTGCGCAGGGCGATGATGGTCTGGCGTTCGATCTGCAAAGCCCCCTGCTGCAGCCGTTGATAGATCGGCGTGGTAATCACTCCGCCCGGGTTGCCGGATTCGATGCAACAGGCATTGAGCTGCTCGATCCGATCGCAATACTCCGCCCGCACCCGGACCATGACCTCTTCCGGGAAATTTTCTTCGAGCGCTTTTTGTTCGATGAAATCGACCGCCGCTTCATTCGCCTGCAAACGGGCGTCGCGCTCCTCGTGGTCGATTACGCCATCATCTTCCACGCCCAGTTTGCGGATCAGGATCGGCAGAGTCAGGCCCTGGAAAACCAGGGTGGTGAGGATAACGCAAAAGGTGAGGAACAAAATGTAGCTTCGACCGGGGAAACGCTGGCCATTAGCGAGCACAAGCGGGAGGGCGAAGGCGGCGGCGAGGGAAACGACTCCGCGCATCCCGGCCCAGGCGACGAGGACGCTGTGTTGCCAGGGCGGGACCGGATCGCGCGCGCGCAATTTCGGGCTGAGCCAGCGCGGCAGATAAGTCGCGGGAAAAACCCACCCGATCCGGACGAGGACGACGGTGGCGCTGATGACGAGCCCGTAAGTCGTTAGGCGAGAGAGCGGCTCGTGGCTGAGATTGCGCAGGATGCCGGGGAGCTGGAGCCCGATCATGATGAAAATGAAACCGTTGAGGAGAAACGCGATCATTTCCCAGAAAGCCTGGGCCTGGAGTCGGGTGTGGGCGGAGAGCGCAGTCGAATGCCAGCCGAGATAGACGCCCGCCGTCACGGTCGAGAGCACGCCCGAAACCCCGAGCCTTTCCGCGAGCAGATAAGCGGCAAACGGCGTCAGGAGCGAAACGGTGATCTGGACCGGCGGATCATCGAGCTGCCGCTGGATCCAGCGCATGACCACTCCGACGAGCAAACCAAGCGCGACTCCGCCGACCCCGACCAGAACAAAACGGAGGCTGGCTCCGCCTAACGAGAACTGCCCGGTGACCATGGCTGCGACTGCGAATTGATAGGCGACGAGTGCAGTCGCGTCGTTGACCAGGCTCTCGCCGCCGAGCACAGCCTGGATGCGCGCTGGCACCCGCAGCCGTTTCAGGATCGCTTCCGCCGCCACCGCATCAGGCGGGGAAACAATCGCGCCGAGGGCAAAGGCCGCCGCCCAAGGCAGGCCGGGAATGATGAGATGCGCGACCCACGCCACCACCGTCATGGTCAGAAGCACGAGCCCGATGGCGAGGAAAAGAATCGGGCGCAGGTTGCGCCGAAAATCGCGCCAGGAAGTGAAGAGCGCGGCGGGATAAAGGAGCGGCGGAAGAAAGAAAAAGAGGACGAGATTGGGATCGAGCTGGATGACGGGCAGGAACGGGACAAAGCTCAGGGCGAGGCCGCCAAGAACAAGGAGGACGGGGTAGGGAACCTTGAGCTTGTTCGCGAGCACGACGAGGCCGGCGACCAAAACGAGCAAGAGCACAACCGGCTCGGCGTGGTGCATGGTACGGCTCAGAGGAGATCGTTAGGCGGGGGCGGTTGTTTTCGCCGCCGCCGCCCGGGCTTTGGCCCGATTTGCTTCAAGTTGCGGCAGATGTTTTTCCGACCAATGACAAATGGCATTGAGCGGCTCGATCAAGGTGCGGCCGAGCGGGGTGAGGGCATACTCGACCTTGGGCGGGACGACCGGATGCACTTTGCGTGCGACCAGTCCGTCTCGCTCCAGGCTGCGCAAGGTTTGGGTCAGCATCTTCTGCGAGATACCGCCGATCTCGCGCTGCAGTTCCGCGTAACGGCGCGTGCCGGTGGCGAGGACATGGATGATCAAGGCGGTCCATTTATCCGCGATCCGGCTCAGGACGACGCGGGAAAGACAATGCGCGTTCATGACGGAAGTGGCCTTGGCGGGCATGAAATTTCTTAGCCCATCCTGCTCCGCGCGCAAATGGAGAGCTACGCCCCGCAGGGCGGGTATGGCGCTGGCGGTGGGCTAAGAAAAACCATTTTGGCTCTGGAATTTTTATGCTTGGCATAAAAAGTAAATCTGTTATCGCTCCTCCCCGAACCCGGTTTGGTTCCGGGCGACACAGTTCTCCCGGACGCTGTTCCCATGATCACGTCAAATATTAGGAGGCTGGGCGAGTGAAGGTGCTCATCGTCGGAGGCGGTGGCCGCGAGCACGCCTTGGCCTGGAAACTTCAGCAATCCCCACAGGTCGACGCGATCTTTTGCGCGCCCGGCAATGCCGGCACCGAAGCGCTTGGTCAAAACGTTCCCCCGCGGCCGGATGACATCCGCGGCCTGCTCCAGTTTGCGAAAGAAAACGAGATCGGTCTGACCGTGGTCGGACCGGACGACCCGCTTGCCGCCGGATTGGTCGATGAATTTCAAAAGGAGAACCTGCGCATTTTCGGTCCGACGAAATCGGCTGCGCGACTGGAGTCGTCGAAAGTTTTCGCGAAACAATTGATGCGCTGCGCCGGGGTGCCGACGGCGATGGCGGGTGTCTTCGACAACAGCAAGAAGGCCTGCCGGTTCGTTGAAAAATTGCGTTACCCGATCGTGATCAAAGCGGACGGATTGGCGGCGGGCAAAGGGGTCGTGATCGCGCCGGATGCGGCGAGCGCGACGGAAGCGGTGGCGGACATGCTTGATCGCGGACGCTTCGGGTCGGCCGGTTCGCGGGTCCTGATCGAGGAATTTCTCGAGGGCTGGGAGTGTTCGCTCCACGTCCTGGTGGCAGGTGAGCATTACAAACTCCTCGGCACGGCCTGCGATCACAAACGGCTGCGGGAAGGGAACGAAGGTCCGAATACTGGCGGGATGGGCGCCTTCAGCCCGGTCGCGGCGTGGAATGCGGGCCTGGAAAAACAATTCGAGAAGATGATGCAGTCGCTCCTGCGCGGCTTGCGCGACGAAAAGCTGAAATTCTCCGGGCTGCTTTTCCCGGGCCTGATGATCACCGGCGAGACCGCGCGCGTGCTGGAGTTCAACTGCCGTTTCGGCGACCCGGAGACGCAGGTCATCCTGCCGCGGCTCAAGGGCGATCTCCTTCCGCTCCTCGAAGCCACGATCGATGGCCGGCTCGAGGAGTTGAAGATCGAGCTCGACGATCGCGCCGCCGTAACCGTCGTCTTGGCCTCAGCCGGTTACCCGGGAAAGATCGATGCGGGCAAGGAAATCTTCGGTCTCGAAGAGTGCGCGCAAATGCAGGATGTGGTCGTGTTTCACGCCGGGACCCGCCGGGAAAACGGCCGCATCCTAACGAGTGGCGGCCGGGTGCTCGCGGTCACGGCGCTCGGCGCGACCGTGGCCGCAGCGCGCGACCGGGCCTACGAAGCGGTCGCCCGGGTCCGGTTCGAAGGTTGCCAATTTCGCCGCGACATTGCTCTTACCGCGGTTGGGGCTAAGGTCGAGTCGACCGATGGTGCGGCCCTTTCTCAGTGCTAGCCTAACGATTCTCTTTTGCAGCGCGCTCTGTGGCCAGAAGCCCGCGCCGGCCGGGCTCGCGCCATCGCCCACGCCCGCCTCCGAGCTCGAGGCCCTGACCCCGGCTGATCTGGAGCAGGCTATTCCACTGCTGCGCGAGCATTACATCGATCCCGCGGCCCTGGCCGAGACCGAACTGCAACGCGCTACTCTTGCCGGATTGATGCAGCATCTCGGCCGCCGGGTCCGGTTGTTGCAGGCCGCGAACGCCCCGGTCGCGACTCCGGCGCCGTTTTATCGCGAGATCCTCGATGGCCACATCGGCTATTTGCGGCCGGGCGACCTGAGCCGGCCGCAACTCCAGGAACTGGACACCACCCTGCGCGGGTTTGGCGGGAAAAAAGTGGACGCGATCATTCTCGACCTGCGCGGCGGTGTCGAGAGTCACGATTTCGCGATCGCGGCTGATTTTGCGAAACGTTTTGTGCCCAAGGGGAAGGCGCTCTTTTCCCTCCGCGGCCCGGGCGGCAAGACGATGCGCGAATTTGTTTCCGACCAGGCGCCGCTTTACCAGGGCCTGATCGTTCTTCTGGTCGACCGTGAGACCGCGGGCGCAACCGAGGTGCTGGCGGCGCTGCTGCGCTGGGCGAACCGCGCCATTGTCATCGGGGAAAAGACCGCGGGCGCAGCGGTCGATTATTCGGATCTGCCTCTGCCGAGCGGTCGGATCCTGCGCGTGGCGGTGGCGGAAGCGATTTTGCCGGACGAACACGCGCGCTATCCGGACGGGGTCGGGCCTGATCTACCGGTGCCGTTTGCGGCCGCGACGAAAGCGCAGATTTTCCAAGAGAGCCTAACGAAAGGGATGGCTTCCTTCGTTTTTGAAACCGACCGGCCGCATCTGAATGAAGCGGCCCTGCTGGCCGGGACCAATCCCGAGATCGAAGCGGCGCAGGCGGCCCAGCAACGGCGCGCGCAAGGCGGTCCCAAGCCGCTCGCCCTGCATGATACGGTGCTGCAACGTGGTGTGGACCTCGTGACCTCGATCGAGATTTACGAGAAACAGACCGGCCGCAATCCCTGAGCAATACTCCGTGCATCCTCTGGAAGAACGCATCGGTTACCAGTTCCAGAACCCGCAGCTTCTGGTCGAAGCCCTGACGCACCCCAGCGTGGCGCACGAAAAGCAGCGCAAGCAATTCGACAATCAGCGCCTGGAATTCCTCGGCGACGCCGTACTCCAGCTCGTCATTACGGAACACTTGTTCGCCCGTTATGCCGAGGCCGGGGAAGGCCGCCTCACGACCCGCCGTTCCCGGCTCGTTTCGCGGGAGTCGCTCAAGGTGCGGGCGGCGACGCTCGATCTCGGCCGGCACCTGTTGATGGGTCGCGGCGAAGAAGCGAGCGGCGGGCGGCAGCGCGCCTCCACTCTCGGCGATGCTTTCGAAGCGCTCCTTGGCGCCATTTATCTCGACAGCGATCTCGAGACCGTCCGCCGTTTCATTCTCGCGGAGATGAAAGACGATCTCGGGCGGTTGGAGGAGGAGCCTTTGGAAGTAAATCCCAAGGGGCAGCTCCAGGAAATCCTCCAGGCAATTTCGCCCCGCAGCCCTTCCTACGAGCTGGTCTCGCTCCAGGGCCGTGAGCATGAGCGGATTTTTCAAGTGCGTGTCCTCTGGGAGGGCCAAGTTCTCGGGGAAGGGAACGGCCTGAGTAAGAAACAGGCGGAGAGCGCCGCCGCCCTGGCGGCCTTGAAGGACCAGCTCTGGGTCGGGAAAATCGACAGCTCTGTCCCCTAACGACGGCTACAAGCGGAATTGTGATTGAGGGCGTGAATTTCGCCTAACGAACTGGGCCAGGCAAAATGTTCGACAATGGCGCGACTAACGAACTCCTTCGCCTGCGCGATCGCTTTCTCCAGCTCGTCGCCGCGCGCGAGTCGAGCCGCGATGGCCGCAGAATAGGTGCAACCTGTCCCGTGAGTCGAGACGCCGGCGACAAACGGCGCGGAAAATTCCGCGACCGCGCTGGCATCGAAGAGCAGATCGGTCGCGACCTCACCATGGAGATGACCCCCCTTGAGCAGAAAGCGCGTCCCGAATTCGCGCGCCAATTCTTCGCCCGCCGCCCGCATCTCCGCGAGATTGCCCACTGGTCGTCCGGTCAGGGCGGCCGCCTCGGCCATGTTTGGGGTCACGAGTGTGGCGCGGGGAAAGAGTCGGGCGCGATAAGTCGCAACCGCTGCCGGTTGCAGCAGCGGATCGCCGCTGGTCGCAATCATGACCGGATCGACGACGAGCGGAATATGAGCGAATTGCTCGAGCACGTCGGCAACCGCCTCGACGATCTCCGGAGAGTAAAGCATGCCCGTTTTGATCGCTCCGACCGGGAAATGCGCGAGACAAAGCTCGATTTGTTCGCGCACGTTTTCCGGGTCGACGCCATCGATCCGCGTCACTTTGCCGGGCACTTCCGCGACCACGCAAGTGACCGCGGTGAGGCCGAAAACGCCGAGCGCGCTGAAGGTTTTGAGATCGGCCTGCAACCCTGCGCCGGCGCTGCAATCGGAGCCCGCGATTGTAAGGGCGACGGGCGCGGCGGCGGTCTGTGATCGCCGAGATTCCTCCTTCACCATGACGGTTTCGGCGGTCACAGACCGCCGCTACAGGGCGAGCCTAACCGCCGTCGCTGCCGATGGCCTCGACCGGGCAACCTTCCATCGCCTCTTTGCAGAGGGCCTCTTCCTCGGGCGATTCCGACTGCTTATAGACGAAAGAATGGCCCCCGTCGTCGTTCCGCTTGAAATTGGCCGGCGCCGTCTCACGGCAGAGATCGCAGTCGATGCACTGGTCATCGACGTAGAATTTGCCGTCTACGTTTTCGGAATATTTGTTCGCGACATCAGCCATAAAAACCGTTCCGGGCGGGTTCGGGCTCGAAACGTAGGAAGATTCACTGGGCACGCAATCATTTTCCTGTTTGACGGATCGCTGTGCAGCCGCCAAATCAGCGGTGCCCGAACTCCTGACAGCGCCTACGCATTATGAATTCTGATACGCGCAAGACGCTCTACTCCTTCCTCGGCGAGCTCGTCGTCTACGGCATTCTGGTCGTCGCCTATTTTTTCCTCGTCCTCCATTTTCTGGGCGACTGGCTGGCGCACCTGAACAAGGAAAACGTCAAAATCTACGCCGTGGTCGCGATCGGGCTGATCATCGGCCAGGCCGTCGTTCTGGAGTCGGTCACCACCTTCATCTTCCGGCTCTTGCGCGGGCGTTCTGAATGATCTTCCTCGCCATGCATTTCCCCATTTCGGGGACGGATATCAGCCCGGTCTATCTGGTCGTGATTGGATTCCTGATCGGGATAATGGGCGGTTTCTTCGGCGTCGGGGGCAGCTTCATCGCGGGCCCGGCCCTGCGTGCGATCGGGATGCACTGGAATTTTGCCGTCGGGACCGACCTCGCCCACATCGTCGGCAAATCGGTCGTGGCGGCGAAACGGCACCGCGCTCTCGGCAACGTCGACCTGCGCCTCGGCCTCATCATGGCCGCCGGCACCATCGCCGGCGCGGAATGCGGCGCGCAGCTGATCGAGCTCTTGAAACGCCGCGGCAACGTCGACTTCGTCGTCAGCATCATCTCGATCGTGATCTATTTCAGTATCTCCTTCTTCATGATCTGGGAGAGCTGGAAAACCCTGCGCCTGCAAAAGAAGAAGGGCGTGAAAGCGGGCAAAGGCCGGCACGCCAAGGACGAATCCTCCTTTGCCGGGCTGACGGCAAACGTCCAGAAGATCCCGCTCTGGCCGATGGTCGCGCTCCCGGCCTCCGGCATCAAGGCGATCTCCCTTTGGGTCATCATCCTCGTCTCCTTTATCGGCGGTCTTTTCAGCGGCTTTCTCGGGGGCGGGGCGGGCTACATCCGGATGCCGATGATGGTTTATCTGCTCGGGGTGCCGACGCATCTCGCGGTCGGGACAGATCTGTTTGAAATTATCATCTCGGCGAGTTACGGAACTTTCAGCCATGCCATCAAAGGCAACGTGGATATTTTGGTCGCTCTCGTCATGAATACCGGCGCGGCCATCGGAGCGCAGATCGGCGCCATCCTCACCCAGTATTTTGCCGGTCCCAAGATCCGGCTCCTTTTTGTCCCCCTGCCGCTCATCGGAGTGGCGATCGTCGTTTACACTTTGCTCACCGGACAGAAACTCTAGCGGACCATGCGCCTTCTCATTTGCAGCGACGGATCGGACCCGGCGGATAACCCGACCCGCCTGGGCGGGCTGATTGGCGGCGCCTGCCAATCGGCCACGACCTTGCTCGGAATCGCGGAGACGGAGAGCGATGAGGGGCCGCTGCGGCAGGCGCTCGAAAGCGAAGCCGAAATGTTGCGGGAGATGAAGGTCTCGCCCGAAATCGTGGTGCGCTCAGGGGAACCGATTCGCCAGATCCTGGCGGAAACGACGACCAACGAATACGACCTCGCGGTCATCGGCGCGCGCCGCAAAGGCAGTGGCGGAATGTATTGGCGCCCGGAAAAAACCTACGAGGTGATCAAGGCCGTGCCGCCGCCCGTCCTGGTCGCGATCGGGGAATGCCGTCAGTTGCGGCGCATTTTGGTCTGCACCGGCGGTAAGAAATTTATCGACGACGCGGTGCAACTGGCGGGCGAGATCGCGAAGTGCGTCGAGGGCACGGTCACCCTCCTCCACGTCATGGCGGAACCGCCCGCGATCTATGCCGATCTCGTTAGGCTGGAGGAAGACGTCGACCGCCTCCTCACTTCCGATTCCGAGCTCGGGCGCAACTTGCGCGGGCAAAAGGAAGGCCTTGAAAAAATGGGGCTGAAGGTCGAGATCCGCATTCGCCACGGGCTCGCGCTCGACCAGATCTTTGCCGAGGTGCGCGAGGGCGAGCACGACCTGATCGTGACCGGCACCTCGCAGGCCGGCGGCACTTTTCGCCACTACATCATGGGCGACCTGACGCGCGGGATTCTGAACCGGGCCGATTGCCCGGTGTTGGTGGCGCGAGCGGGAAAGATCGTCGATCACGAGGACGCGGAGGGCGGATTTTTTCATCGACTCCTGCACGGCTTCGGCGCGAGCAAGGAAGCCTAACGAGTCGGTCGCGCCCGATTCCGGCGGCTTGCATGGCGGATGACTGCCGCTATGCTGCGCCTGCTCGCATATGAATCAAAAATCCCGCTCTCTTTTCGTTAGGCTCAGCCTTGCTTTCGTTCTCGTTTTTGGCCTCGTGCTTCTCCCGGCTTGCTCGAAAAAGAAAGGCGGCCAGAGTGCCGGCAGCACCGGTGATTATGTCACCGGGACACCGCTGCCAGATCGGCAGGAAGGCACTTCCTTCATGAGCAACAACGTCGATCGCAGCCAGTTCCAGCCGATCTATTTCGACTTCGACAGCCAGACCATTCGCAGCGCCGAGAATGGCAAGATCCAGCAGGTCGCGGGATTTTTGCAACAGAACAACGGCCAGCTCATCATCGCCGGCTTCACCGATGAGCGTGGCACGGCGGAATACAATCGCGGCCTGGGCGAGCGCCGCGCCCAATCAGTGCGCGAAGCCCTGATCGCGATGGGGGCCGACGCGCAGAACATCCAGACCGTTAGCTTCGGCGCCGAGATGCCAGCTGATCCGTCCTCGAACGATTCAGCCTGGGCAAAAAACCGCCGGGCTGAAATCGGCGTCGTGAAATAAGCAGCGAGCAGCCTGGGCGCTCGAATTGCGCGATTTGCCCGGTCGGTCGCGTGCCAGTCTAGCGCTCCTTGTCCACGGCCCCGCCCAACCGTTCCGTCACCCGCCGCTGGCTCAGTCATCTCTGGCGCGAATGGACGATCGAAAGCTGGCGCTCCATCCCGCCCGCGCTGGCTAAACCGCGACCGGCGGATTGGCCTAACGATCGTTTGACCGCGTCCTGGCTCGGCCACGCCACCGTCCTCCTGAACTTTTTCGGCTTCACCATCCTGACCGACCCGGTGCTTCTGCGCCGCATCGGAATTCCGCTTCCTTTTACCAGTATCGGTCCGAAACGGCTGACCGCGCCCGCCCTCACCCTGGCGGAACTGCCGCCGATCGATCTCATCCTCCTTTCGCATGCCCACTTCGATCACCTCGACTGGCGCACTCTGCGCCGCTTCGATGCCCGGACGAAGGTTGTGACCGCGGCCCGGACGCGGGACTTGTTAGGCTGGACCCGCCTCCGGCATGTCCGCGAGCTGGGCTGGGGCGAGACGACTAAGGTCGAAACCGACGCCGGTTCGCTTCTCGTTAGGGCGTTTCCCGTTCGACACTGGGGAGCGCGGCTGCGGACCGACAATTATCGCGGCTACAATGGCTACGTTTTGGAACGCAGCGGCCGCCGGGTAATTTTCTCCGGCGACACCGCCTTTACCGACAGCTTCGGCAGCCTGCGCGACGGTCGTCCCTACGATCTCGCGATCATGGGCATCGGCGCTTATCAGCCGTGGATCCGTTCGCATTGCAATCCAGAGCAAGCGATCGCGATGGCCAATGCCGCCGGGGCGCGCTTTCTCATGCCGGTGCATCATCAGACCTTTAAACTGAGCTTCGAGCCGTTCCGGGAACCGATTGAGCGGTTCGTTAGGGCACTGGCCGCGGAACCGGAGCGGATTGCCTTGCGAGAGGTCGGGGAAACTTTTGTCTTGGAGGAGAAACCTTGGCCAGTCTCTCTCGCGCCTGCTGGACAGGGCGGATGATCTGGCTTAACGAAGCCCGAGGGTTCACCTATGTTCAGTCCAACCAAAATTTACTTTATCGTCTTCGGTCTCCTGACCATCGCGGGCGGCGTGATGGGCTACGTCAAAGCGGGCAGCACCGCCTCGCTCATCGCCGGCTCGATCAGCGGCATTCTTCTGCTTGTGGCCGCGTTTCTTTTGCCCGGCCAGGTCGTGGCCGGCCTCCTCCTTGGCGGGATCGTTTCGCTTTTGCTCGCCGCCCAATTTCTGCCCGCGTTCTTCCGGACCGGGAAGATGATGCCGGCGGGAATGATGTCGCTTCTCAGCATCCTCGGCGTCGTTTTTGCCGTCGCCGCCTGGATCCGCAAATAGCGGCTGCGCGTGCGGAAGTTCCAACTCAGGACGCTGCGCTGGCTTGCGCTCCTGCTCTTCCTCGCGCTCTTCGGCGCGCTGGTCTTGCGCTGGATTTCGCTCGAGCGCCTGCGCCTCGGCTGGCAACGGCTCGGGCCGCCGCCGCGTCCGACGCCCAGCGCGACCCCGCCGATCATTCCGACGCCGACGCGTCCGCCCCTGATCGGTGGAAAACTGGACACAGCCAGGTTGTGGAGCGGGATCACCGTCCACGCGGAGGTGAATCCGACGCCTGGCGGCGCGGCCTCGATCGAGCGGAGCGACCCGCAGAGTTACGTCCTCGATTTGAAACTCAACGTGCGCGTGCCGACGCCGAACCGCACCCTTGAGGAACTGGCCACGGTCACACCGGAATTGCCCAAGCTTCTTCCGCAACTAAGCAAAACCATCGGGCCCGATCCCGTCTCGCCCCTTTTCCAGCAACTCTACGACCTGAAGATCCGCACCTTGCGCCAGGATCTGGTGCGGCTGGATCAGCTTCTTTCCCGCCATAACTTCTACGATTGCCAGACCATCCTCCTCCTCCAGCATCCGGAGACGAAACGCCGCGCCATTCTTCTCCAGGCCGAGATGGATGTCGACGCGGACGGTTCCGATCCCGACCGGGTGCCGGTGATTGACGGCAGCTCGGCCAATTTCAAGCCCTTCACCAGCTATCACTGGAAAAAGAAGACGTCGCGCCCGAGCCCGTTTCTGTCCGCGGCTGAGGCCAAGCTGTTCCGTTACGAAACCGAGTTCGCGCAAAAAGGCCTGACCATGGAGCGCAACCGCGATCTGCGCATCGGCATCCAGCGGATGAAAGCCGAGGTCGATTCGCTCAAGCGCTATAGTTTTCTCATCGCCTCGACCGATCCGTTTATCGTGCTCCCGGGAATTTTTAGCCGCGTGCCGGATGCCGGCCGGGTGGGCGATTACGCAGTGGTGATTTGCGGGGATGCCATTTACCCCGCGCTCGTGGGCGACGTCGGCCCGCAGGAAAAAGTGGGCGAGGCTTCGCTCCGGATCGCGAAACAAATCAATGCGAACGCGACGCCCTACAACCGGCCGGTGAGCGACCTGAAGGTGACCTATCTGGTTTTCCCCGGCACGGCCGACACCCCTTTCGGGCCGCCCGATCTGGAAAAGATCCAGGCGCGTTGTGAAAAACTGGTGCAGGAAATGGGCGGCGCGAGCGTGCCGCTGCATCATTGGGAGAATCTCATCTCGACCCCGACCCCGCCGCCTACTCCTGCTCCCTCGCCCACGCCTCCCGCCAGTCCGAGCGCGAGTCCTTCGCCTAACGAAAGCGCGACCGTCTCGCCGACGCCGTTGGTTGCTCCTACCTTTGCGTTCCCGACCCCCAGCGAAGCTCCTTCCGGGTCGCCGACACCCTCGCCCACGCTTATTCCGACCACCTCACCGCTGGTCGCCCCGAGCCCGCCCTAACGAACAGGCGGGGAGGGAAGTCAGTCCTGCGGTCGCTGTTGCACGCGCGCGCCGAGTTCCTTCATCTTGCGCTGACCGCCCATCCTGCGGTCGGCCGAATTATTGAAGGAAGAGATGGTGATCTCATTGGCGTTGCGTGCGACCTGCGCCACCGTGGCGATGCTCATGCCGTGAGCCCGCGCTACATCTGCCCAGCTGCGGCCTTTCGCTTCCAGGCGCGCAATTTCCTGCACTTTCTTGCTGTCGCCCCGGGCGATGGCGTTGATCGCGCACAGCTCCCCGAAACGCAGGCGTAAGACATCCTGTTGCGCCTGCAATTCTCCTTCGCGCACTCCGGTGACGCGGGCGATGGCGCGGACGACAAAGGGACGTTCGATCTCGGTCCCGGCGGCCGCGTTGAGCCGTCGAATATTGCCCTGGAGCGCACGCTCGTCGTTGCCTGAATAGTTTCTTGCCACTCGCACCGAGCCGCCTCCGAGCAGGCTGCCGACCGGGGGCGGAACAAAGACGGTGTCGTAATCCTCCTCACTTTCGGCGGAGGCGGAGTCGACCGTGCTCACGGCCGCGGCTTGACCGCCGGTCAGCGCTGGGCTGCCCGCCGGCTGTGGAGCAGAGCAGCCGACGAAAATGCAACCGGCCAGAACAAGACCGCCAAAGCGCTTGGCCATGGCGCTGTTTTACTCCTCGGCGGACGAAGGTGTCAAGCAAGGAGGGCGTTCGCGGTCACAGCCCACAATCTTCCAGCTCGACCTGGGAGCCTGACCCAAGGTCAGCCGTCTTTAGGGACTAGTTTCCCGGCCGCGGACCATTGCGCACGCCCATCTCTTGCATTTTGCGCTGTCCGCCTTTTGTCCGCTCCGCGCTGTTCGAAAAGGTCGACTCAGTTAGCTCGGAGGCATTCCGAGTCACTTGCGCCACGGTCACGACACTAAGGCCGTTTGCCTTGGCCAAATCGGTCCAGCTTTTGCCTTGAGAGCGGAGGCCGGCGATTTCGCGGACCTTGCTGGTATTGCCATGGGCAATGGCGTTGATGGCGCAGAGCTCGCCGAAACGCAGACGAAGGCTGTCCTGTTGCGCCTGCAGGGCCTGTTCGCTGACGCCAGTCGCGCGGGAGACCGCACTAACGACGAAAGGGCGCTCCACTTGCGAGCCGGCCGCGGCATTTAGAGCACGAATATGGCCAGAGACGGCTTTCTCGTCCGTGCCAGCATACTTTTTCGGGACCCGGACCGAACCGCCGCCGAGCAGACTGCCGACCGGCGGCGGGACAAAAACTGTATCGTATTCCTGTTCACTAGCCGCGGACGCGTTATCGACGGATGCGACTGTGGCGGATTGACCAGCTGCCGCCTGAGACTTCGCTACCGGCTGGGGCGCAGCGCAGCCCACTGCCAGGCAAAGAGTTGAAACAAAACCAAGGACGGATTTGAGCATCCCGCGCTTTTAGCGTTTTGGAAGAAAACGTCAAGCACCCATTTTGGGCGGAAAATCGGAACTCGTTTCGTCGCGCAAACGTCACAATCGAGTCTTTGCCCGCGTCACCCGGGTTCGTTAAGGGAAGGCGTGGTGATCAATCGCACCAATCGCTATCGTGCCGCCTGGATCTCCGACGTTCATCTCGGCACCCGCGGCAGCAACGCCGTCGCTCTGCTCGCGTTTCTGAAAGCGCACGAATTCGAGACTCTCTATATCGTCGGCGACCTGATCGATATCTGGTCGCTCCGGCGTGGAATCTACTGGCCACAGGAGCATAACGACGTCGTTCAGAAGATTCTGCGCAAAGCGCGCAAAGGGACGAAGGTGATTTACATCCCGGGAAATCACGACGAATTCCTCGCCCGTCATCTCGGCCATTACGGCGCGATCACCATCCAGAAGCACGCCTTGCATGTCGCGGCCGACGGCCGTCGCCTCCTCGCCCTGCACGGCCATGAACTCGATACCGTGGTGCAAAACATTCGCTGGCTCGCCTTCCTCGGCGACGTCGGCTACCAGTTTTTGCTCGCGCTCAATCCGCTCGTGAACGCCGTCCGCCGCCTCCTCGGCTTCGGCTACTGGTCACTCAGCAAAGCGGTCAAACTCCGGGTCAAGGATGCGGTCAGTTTCATCGGCGCGTATGAAGATGCGATCGTTCGTTATGCCGCGCGTTTCCATGTCGAGGGCGTGCTTTGCGGGCATATCCACACCCCGACCATCCGGCAGATCGGCCGCACGACTTATTATAATTGCGGCGACTGGGTGGAGAATTGTTCGGCCCTGGTCGAGCACGACGACGGGCGGATCGAACTCCTGAACAATCTCCAATCCCCCACCACGGAAACGGCCCAGCCCATCATCCGCGGAACACGATGGCTCAGACGAGGGTTAATTGCGGGTGACAGGTCTCGTTAGGCAAGGCCCGGCCGGACCGTCCCTGGCCGGACCTAGGCGAGAAAGCGGCGGCCAAAGTCGCTCGGTTTTTCGGCATAGAATTGCGCCCCCAGGTCGAGCGTGACGCACTCGAGTTCTTGTTCACGGGAGCAGATCAGGCCGAGAAGAAGGCTGCGTTCGTTTTCAGGGAAATCCGCCCCCGTCTCTAGCCGTTCCCGAAAGAAGGCGAGGTCATGCAGATCCCCGAGATGCCGCGCAAGAATTTTGGCGGCGCCCGCGATCTCGCACAGAATCGTCGGGTTGAGCTGCTGGAGAATCTGCGCCTGATAGCAAAGGTCTTTCACCCGCTTGCGCCAGGTGTGGAAGTTTTCCGCGCTCGGATCGGACTCGACCGCGCGAAGATATTTGCGGCCGCGCCGGTAGGTTCGTTTGAGAGCACAGGCGAAGTCATCGCTGGCCAGATTTTCCAAGGGCCAGCCTTCGAGTCGGTCGCAGACTCGTTGCAGGCTGGCCGCGGTCGGGTTTTTCTCTCGGCCAAAGCTTTCCGCGACCTTCCCCTTTTCGCACTCCACGGCGGCCGCCGTTTCCGGGAAAGAATCGGGGTCCAGTCCCGCGCCTTCGCGCAATTTTTCCAGCACCTGCAACTGCACCTGGGCGTCGCGCGAGCCGGAGAAATTCCGGGCCACGTCGCGGAGCCGCTGGTTTTCGCCTTTGAAAATCGCCGGGCCGAGGTGGCGCCGGACAAGGCGGAGGAGCGCGCGCGTCCGTTTGATCTGTTTGCGCGTCGCGTGGACGGCGGCGCCTTCGTCCTCGTGGGAGAAGCCGTTCATTTCGCCGAGCGCTTTCTCCAGCCGTTCGCGCGCGATCCGGCGGAGGCCCGACGCGAGCGGCTCATCTTTTTTCAAGCGATAACTCATCTGCCGATCATGCGTGGAGCTTTCCCGGAGCGCCTCAAGCGCCTACCCCGCATGGATTCGAACCATGAATAACGCCTCCAAAGGGCGCTGTGTTACCGTTACACCACGGGGTATGTCGATGCCCCCGGCGTTCTGCCGAGGCCGCGCTACGAATCTTTAAAGCGCAAACGGCAATTCGCAAATCACTCCGGGGCGCTGGCGGACCGCGGACCGCTTCAACGTCGCGCTTCTAGAAGGGAATAAGTGGCGATAAGCCGGGCCCGCCCTGACCGGAGCTGGCCGCTGTCGCGAGGATCGAGCGGATTTGCGCGATCACTTCCAGCGGCTGATAAGGCCGGCGAACGAACCCGGCCAGGCCCGCGTCCATCATCTGCGCCAGCCGCTCTTCCTCGATAAAGCCGGTATTCAAAACCACCACCGCCTTCGGGTCGATCTCGCGCAGGCGCCGGAAAGTATCTTCCCCATCCATCAGCGGCATGGTCAGGTCGAGCAGGACAAGGCTGAATCGTCCGGGGCGCGTCCGGTAAAGTTCCAGGCATTCCAGTCCCGACTGGGCGGTCACAACCTCAAACCCAGCCTGGGTCAGGACCTGCTTGGAAAGAACGAGGGCCATGGGCTCGTCGTCGACTACCATGATGCAGTGTGATTTTCCGTGGACGAACCCCGCCGTCGGCCGGACCGGATTGGCGAAGGCCGGGTGGAGCAGGATTTTGCGCTCGCTCCCGCCGGCTTTTTCGACCAGGCGGGTCATAACCTCTGTCGCGCGATCTGTGCTCATGTGCAGCATCTCGAAATATTTCCGTGCTCGCCCGTCGCCTTCCCAGATTTTCTCGAGTAGCTTGACCGTGCCGGAGATGATCTGGAGCAGATTATTCATCTCGCTCGCGGCGGCCGGGAGCAGGTCATCGACCTGTTTCGCCCGTTGCTTGGTGGAAAAATCGTCTCTCATTCGGCGCTCGCCGGAGATCTTTCGAGAAACTGACTCGGGCTCAATTTCGCCGGCATCCGCTCTAGCGAAGCACCTCAAGTGCCGTCGGCAGAACTTTCGCCCGGGCCACTCCTGCCGGGTGGCGAGGTGCCGGCCGGCTCTTTCTGGGTAGCTTGCCAACCGTGAAAATAAATGCTGAGAAATTCCGTATAAAACCCGGCAGCGCCTGGAGTTTGCGCAAGGCGCCGACCGCGATCGAGCCCCTCTACAAATCGAAGTCGCAGTATCGAAAGATGCTCGCCTCTCAGGTCGAGGAAATGAGCGAGCTGCAGAGCTTGCTTTATGCCCATGATCGCTACGCCCTCCTTCTCATTTTCCAGGCGATGGATGCGGCCGGCAAAGACAGCGCGATCAAGCACGTCATGTCGGGCGTCAATCCGCAGGGCTGCGAAGTTTACAGCTTCAAACAACCGAGCGCGGAAGAGCTCGACCACGACTTCCTTTGGCGGACCACGCGCCGCCTGCCGCAACGGGGCCGGATCGGAATTTTCAACCGGTCCTATTACGAGGAAGTGCTCATCGTGCGGGTTCATCCCGAGATCCTGCGCGCCGAGTCGCTCCCGGCCGAGGCGATCGCTAAAAAGACGATCTGGGAAGACCGTTATCGTTCGATCAACGACCTCGAGAGTCATCTCTCGCGCAGCGGAACGCGCATCCTGAAATTTTTTCTGCACGTCTCCAAAGAAGAGCAGCGTCAGCGTTTCCTCGACCGGCTGAAAGAGCCGGATAAGAACTGGAAATTCAGCGTCGGCGACCTCGCGGAGCGCGAGCTCTGGAACGAATACATGGCCGCTTACGAAGCCTGTCTGCGCGCCACCAGCACCGAGGCCGCGCCGTGGTTTGCCATACCGGCCGACGACAAAAAGAACGCCCGCCTCATCATCGCGGACGCGATCGTCGATGTGTTTAAGAGTTTAAAAATGTCGTATCCGCAGCCTGATGAAGCCCGTCGCAAAGAGCTGGAAGAGATCCGGAAGTGCCTGGCGAAAGAAAAGCCGTAGCCGCTCCTTTGCGGACAGACTGACCGATGACTCCTTCACGCCTGAACTTCCGTCTCGAAGCGGAGGCGGCCGACTCTCGCGCGCGGGCCGCCACCTTTCAGACTTTGCATAACGAAGTGCGGACGCCGCTCTTCATGCCGGTCGGGACGAAGGCGACGGTTAAGGCGCAGCTCCCGCGCACGTTGGAGGAAGCCGGCACGCAGATCTTGCTCGCGAATACCTATCATCTCCTGCTCCGGCCGGGTCCGGAAGTGTTTCGCCGCACCGGCGGCATTCATGGCTTCATGAGCTGGGACCGCTCCGTCTTGACCGACTCCGGCGGCTTCCAAATCTTCTCCCTCCCGCATTCCCGCTTGATGAGCGAAGAGGGCGCGCGCTTTCAGAGCTACCTCGATGGCCGCACCATCCTGCTCAGCCCCGAGGTCAGCATCGAAACGCAGATCGCGATCGGGAGCGACATCATGATGGCGCTCGATCAATGCATCGCCTCGACTGCCGACGCAGCGAGCGCGCGGGCGGCGATGGAAATAACGCATCGCTGGGCGGCACGCAGCCTGGCGGCGCGGGGCGAGTCGCCGCAATCGATGTTCGGCATTGTGCAGGGTGCGCTTTTCAAGGAGTTGCGCCGCGAGAGCGCGGCCGCGCTGAGCGAAATGTCTTTCGACGGTTTCGCGATCGGCGGGCTGGCGGTGGGCGAAGGCCGGAGCGAGCGCGAAGACATCTGCGAATTTACAGCCCAGCTTTTGCCTAACGACAGGCCGCGCTATCTCATGGGCGTCGGCACGCCGCTCGACATCCTCGAGGCCGTCCATCGCGGGGTCGACATGTTCGATTGCATTATGCCGACGCAGCTCGCCCAGCGCGGCGCCGTTTTCACCTCGCGCGGATTCCTCCAGATGCGCCGCGGGGTATACAAATTTTCCAACGACAAGCTCGATCCGGAATGCCCTTGCCCGACCTGTGCCCGCTATTCGCGCGCCTACCTCCATCACCTCACGAAAGCGAGCGAGACCCTGGGCTGGCAATTGTTAGGCAAACACAATCTCCATTTCTATCACCAACTTATGCGCGACATCCGGGCCAGCATCCTGGCCGGAAGTTTCAGTGAGTTTTACCGGGAAAAACGCGAGGTCTTGCAGGAGTCGGACCGCGAATTTCCCGCCCTCCGTCCCAAGCCGGCCCGGGTCAAATCGATGTCGTTAGGCAACTACGAAGTCCACATCGCGCAGGAGGGTTTCGCCAGCGTCCGGCAGGTTTCGTCGGGCGAGATCATGCACATGCGCACCCCGCCGATGGAGGAAGCGCACAGCCTTTACGTCGAGCAATCGAACCTCGCCGCGCGTCTCACTGCCTCGGACGAGCCCCTCGTCATCTGGGATGTCGGCCTCGGCGCCGCGGCCAACGCGATGGCGGCGATCCAATGCTACGAAGCGCAGGCCGCGCTCGACCCCGTCCGCCCGTTGCGGCTGATCAGTTTCGAGAACGATCTCGATTCCCTCACGCTGGCACTGCGGCATGACGATAAGTTTCCCTATCTCCGGCACGGCGGCCCGGTCGGAATTTTGGAACGAAGCGCCTGGCAATCGAAGCAGCATCCCGGTCTCTGTTGGCAACTCGTTCGGGGAGATTTTCTCGAGACGGTCATGCACGCGCCGCTCCCGCCCGATCTCATCTTTTACGACATGTTTTCGAGCCGGACCCATCGCGAGCAATGGACGCTGGAAATGTTTCGCCGGCTTTTCGCGGCCTGCGCCGGGCGGGCGGTCGAGCTTTTCACCTACAGCCACTCGACCGCGGCGCGGGCGGCGCTCCTTGCGGCCGGATTCTTTGTCGCGAAAGGCCGCAGCGCGGGGGTGAAGGAAGAGACCTCGATCGCGCTCACGCCCGCCGCCGTCGCTTCGGCACATCCGCACCCTCTGCTCGACCACACCTGGCTCGGCCGCTGGAGTCGTTCGCAGGCCAAGTTCCCGGCTGAAATCACGCCGGAAGAGCAAAACGCCTTCGAAGATTTGATCCGTTCGCACGAACAATTCCAGGGCAGCGGGAAACTGCTCGTTAGGTCAGGTGGCTCGGAGTAACGCATCATGCAGATCAACCTGTGTCCTGCGGGTGGCAGGGGAATTCGTTAGGCGCCTAACGAGGCGGGATGTCAGCCTTTTCCGCGTACGGCCCGGCTCGCAGGAGATTGTCGATCCCGCCCTGGTTTTGCAGAAGCGCTTTCATGCTCCAGTGAATGTGGCCGGGTGAGGACGTGCCGCGGCGGGTGAGCGCAATCTGCTCGACGATCTCGCGCGCCGGCCGTTTCGATCCAATCCGCTCCGTCGCGATCCCGGGCCAGACCGGCTTGCCATTGCTCTGCGCGCGCCACCAATCGAGCAGCACCGGGAAGCTTTGCTTGGCCGGTTCGATGCTCCAGTAAAGTTGCGGCGCGAGATAATCGACCCAGCCTTCGGCGAGCCATTTGCGCGAGTCGGCGAAAAGCTGTCCATAGGCATCGAGCTGCGCCTCAATCGTCGGCGGCACCCCGGGGCGCCAGATTCCAAACGGACTGATCCCAACCCGTACCCGCGGTTTGCTCGACTTGACCGAGCGATAAAGGGAACGCACGAAGTCGTTGATGTTTTCCCGCCTCCAATCGGCCCGGCTCAGCCCGCTCTTCGCGCCGTAACGCTGCCAGCTTGCGTCGTCCGGAAAGGACGCCTGGCCCGGCTTGAGCGGGTAGGGATAAAAATAATCGTCGAGATGGATGCCATCGACCTCATAGCACCGCGCGATGTCGGTGATGACGTCGATGACATAAGCGCGCGCGGCTGGTTCGCCGGGATCGATCCAAAGCTGTTTTCCGAAACGCCGCACCCATTCGGGGTGTTCCTTCGCGACATGATTGGGCGGCAGGTTTTCATCCGCGCTCACGGCAGCGCGAAAGGGATTCACCCAGGCGTGCAGCTCGAGCCCGCGCGCGTGTGCTTCACTAATCGCGAACTCGAGCGGGTCGTAACCAGGCGAGACGCCGGCGCGGCCGCTGAGAAATTTCGACCACGGCTCCTTCTTCGAGGCATAGAGCGCGTCGCTCGCCGGGCGCACCTGGAGAAGAATTGCATTCAGCTTCAAAGCCGCCGCGCGATCCAGCAGTGCGCGCAGTTGTGCTTTCTGCGTCGCGGCGGGGAGACCCGGTTTCGAGGGCCAATCGAGGTTGTAAACCGTCGCCACCCACGCGCCGCGAAATTCCCGTTCCGCACCGTGGGCGGGGAAAAGAGTGTCTAACGAAAAGAGAAGACAAAGGAAAAAAGTGAATCGGCGCATCGCTCTCAAGTTAGCGCGGACTGCACCGCTGCTGGAAAAATTTCGTTCACCTCGGCCTCGATCCGGAGCGAAACCGAAGACTCACCGTCATGTTCCGTCGCGCCGCGGTTGATGATCACGTAGGGCACGCCGCGCTGTGCGGCCAGGAGCGGAAAGGCCGCCGCCGGATAAACCGAAAGCGTGGAACCGAGTGCGACGACGAGGTCCGTTTCCAGCGCGCCTTGACGGGCGCATTCCAGTTCACGTGCATCGAGGCTTTGGCCGAAGCTGATCGTGGCCGGTTTCAAGAATCCGCCGCACTCACAGAGCGGCGGGGTGCGCTGCGCCCGAAAAAAATCGAAGTGCGATTGCGGATCGCTCCGGCGCAGGCAGCTCTGGCATTCAATGAGCGAGTTGGTCCCGTGCAACTCAACCAGTCGCTCAGCGCTCGTCCCCGCGAGGCTATGCAGGCCGTCGATATTTTGCGTCACTACGAGACAAACTTTGCCCGCTTTCTCCAGCCTGACGATGGCGTGATGGACCTCGTTAGGCTGAGCGTTCCGGAATGATTCCCAGGCTTCCAGTTTGTAATCCCAATGCTCAATTCGAGCCGCCGCCGAGCTCATGAAATCCTGATAGTAAACCGGCTGGCGCCGCGTCCAGACGCCTTGCGGTCCGCGGAAATCAGGGATCCCGCTGCCGGTGGAAATCCCGGCGCCGGTGAAGAGAAGGATGCGCCGCGCGCTTCGAAGATAATCAGTCAGTTCCCGCATCGCGGGCAACGTCCACGCGCCGCCGGGACTTTGGCAAGTCGGGTCAGGCCTCGGTCGGCACCGGCAGGCGAATCTCAACCGTCGTGCCGTTCCCAGGCACGCTGCTGACCGCGATGGTCCCCTGGTGCGCGGTCACGACCGATTTGGCGATGGCCATGCCGAGACCAGTGCCGTGCGATTTGCCGTGGGTGACGAAGGGCTCGAAAAGCTTGCCGATGATTTCTGCCGGGATGCCGGTGCCGGTGTCGGAAATTCGAAGGATGACCTGGTTTTCCAACAGCTCGCTGGTCAGGGTGATGATGCCGCCGTTAGGCATCGCTTCGCGCGCGTTCTTGATCAGGTTGCACAGGACGCGGAGGAAGCGCGGGAAATCGACCATGAGGTTGCCTTCGTAGCGGAGGTCCCGGACGAACTGGATATTTTTTCCGGGCAGAAGACAAAGCGACTGAGTGTTGAGCTCGTCGAGCAGGCGCCACATCGAGAGGTCTCGCATTGCAGAGCGGCGTTGCCGCGGGCGTAATCGAGCAGCTCCTGGGTCATCGAGAGCATGCCGTCGACCGCGTTATCCATCATCTTGGTCAGCTGCAATTGGCGCGGGTCTTTGGTATCGCTCGCGATCAAGTCGCAGCAGCCACGGATGATGCAGATCGGATTCTTGAGATCGTGGATGATGCTATTCGCCATCGCCCCGACGAGGCTGAGCCGCTCGCTCCGCATGACCTCGGTGATGAAATGCGAGTTGACGCTGCGCAGACGCTCCGTGACCGAGCGGAGGAAATTCATGTGCAGGCGGCTGGGCGCGAGCTCGAGGATGTGCTGGAAGGTGGACTCATTGACCGTGCCGAGCAGAGTGCTGCCGACCGAAGTCGCCATGGCCGAACGCGGCTCGCCGTCGAGCAGTGCCATTTCGCCAAAGAAATTTCCGGGCTGAATGAAACCGAGCGTTTCCTGTTCGCCGCCCCGGCCGGACTTGGAGATTTTCACCGAGCCTTCGCCGACGAGATAGAGCAGATCGCCCGGGTCGCCTTCGCGAAAAATAATTTCGTCTGGCTCGAGCTGCACCACCCGCACTTCGGGCGCGATCTCCTCGAGCAGTCCCGCCTCGATGCCCTCAAAAAGTCGATTGGTGGCCAATCCGCGGAAAGCCTGACGAGCTTGCGCAGTCATAAGTTGGGAACCAGAACCAGCTCGGTCGGGGCCGCCGGGACGGTGCCGGCCACTTCTGAGCGTGTGTTGGCGAGGACCGACTCGAGCTGCTCGACCACTTCGGTCGGCCGGTAGGGCCGGCGCAGAAATCCGGCGAGGCCGGCCGCCATCATGCGATCGAGCTGATGTTTCTCGATAAAGCCGGTGTTGAGCAGGACGGTGACTTTGGGATCCATCGCGCGAAGACGATTAAATGTCTCCTCGCCATCCATCAGCGGCATCGTGAGGTCGAGCAGGACGGCGGAGAAGCGCCCGGGAATTTTGCTAAAAGTGTCGAGCGCCTCAAAACCGGATTGCGCGGTGACGACGGCGAAGCCGGCCTGGGTCAGGACGTGTTTCGAAAGAACGAGGGCCATCGGCTCGTCGTCGATTACGAGGATGCAGCGCGTCTTTGCCGGAGCACGCTCCCGTCCGGCGAGCGGCCGACCGGACGTGGCCAGGGCCGGATGAAGGAGAATCTTTTGGTCGGTCCCGCCGACGTGCCTAACGAGTTCGGAAGTTATCTTCGCGGCGCGATCCACGCTCACCCGGAGCATGTCGAAATACTTCTCCGCCGCCGGTGTGCCTTCCCAGATATTCTCGAGTAACCCGACCGTGCCGGAAACGATTTGGAGCAGGTTATTTAGTTCGCTGGCGGCGGCGGGCACGGCTGGCGTGGAGACCGTCTTTTCGCGGCTGTTCGAAGGTTCGTCCATGCAGTTAGTAGCCCGGGGCGACGTTCAAAGGCTGAGTGATGGCGCCATTCCCGCCGAAGGTGCCGGTGGTGCTGCCGTTGCCGCCAAAGCCCGCATAATTCGGGACGTTGGTGAAGACGTTCGCCGGACTGGAGCCGAGCACGGTGACGACTTTGCCGTTGAAAATAGTGACGGTATCGGCGGCGATAATTTTGAGACTGTTTCCGCTGAGCGTGACGTTGTCGGTGAAGTTCACCTGGCCG